>JBCCIM010000042.1 GCA_039111535.1 Bacteroidota bacterium
TTGAAATGCCGCCCCTGCGCGAGCGCGAGGGAGATGTCGAGCGGTTGTCGGCGTTTTTCCTCGAACGATTTTGCCAGGAGTTCGGCAAGACCGTCCGCGGGATCGGGCCCCAAGCGTTGACCTTGCTGCGCCACTATCCCTGGCCCTTCGACGCTATGCAGGTGGTTATAATCTGGAAACGCCCGCAACATCACAGGGAGCGCATCCAGAAATTCATCGTGGTGAAACTTCGAATTGAAAACAATCGCATCTGCTGCAAGGCAGGAAAGGTAGTTGATGTACGCATAGGTGTAATCGCGTTCCCGTCCTTCCTTAAGCGGATAGGTGAGCTGGTTCTCATGCAGGTACAGGATCACCGGCACATCGGACAGTGAAGGCCGGCACAGGGCCAGGAAAGCCGGCACATTCACCATATCTGAAGCCAGAATCACATCCGGCTTGTTGCCCTCTGCCACCCAGTCATTGACTTTACGCGCCATGGTAACAGCCCCACCATGCATGCGCCATTTCCAAAAACGGGCGGACATGGTTACGGCGTGGACGTCGTGTTGGCTGTGTTTTTTGAGCCCATCCAGAAAATTTCTATGCGACCCTCCATACCAGGGCTCTAGCGCTAATACCTTCATCAAAGGGGGTACTTGAGAGTTTGTATTTCGCCGATCTGGCGGCTTAGTCTTCTTCTGCCTCGGTTGCCTGACGTGCTTTCTCTTCATCGATAAGCTTCATCAGTTCATCTTCTTCCATTTCTGTAGATGGACGAACAATGCTAATGGCACGCACCTGCAATTTCTCGCGCAGTGCGGCATCCCTTACCTCATCCGCTGTGATAAGCTTTTCTTCACCAGGATTCAGCCGCAGCGGACGCGTCTTCATCTCGATGTCAACCGCACGTGTGTTGGTGTTCTTAATTAACATTCCTCTACGTTGCTTCGCCACGCAGATACCTCTTGCCTTAAATTTTGTTGATGTACTGTACATGCAGGATGGCTGCATAATACAACATTTCGCCATAGATTTATGAAAGGTTCCCGTCGATTACTTTCTCTTTTCACAAATCGGCCGCCGAGCCTGGTACTTTTCTGTGTAAAAATGGTGTTTTCAGACCAGCAATTTGAGGCCATCCCGCGCCGTTGAGCAGCTATTCTCCTAAATAAAATCAGCCGAGGTACAAAGTACCCCGGCCTTAAGCCCCAGACCATACTGGTCGCCGACCCACGTTGCGACCCCATACAGCCTGAAACTGCCCAAGGATACCTTTTACCTAACACATTAATCAACCAGAAACACCTCCTTTTCACGGAATCTTGGCCTTTCACATCAATTATTAAGCAAATACTTACCAACAGTAGATCAATTTGACCGCTTTCAGAAAAAAACCGAGACCAAAAGCAGGTTTCGCCAAAAGAAAGCGCGCGCAACGTCTAGTGCTAGACGTTGCGCGCGTGCACCCTTCAGAGACCATCAGGAGCTATTGTTGGTCATGCTGTTATACCGGGGAAATCTGTGGGTCGAATATTATTTCACAGCATACACACAGGTGCAAATATCCTAAAACATCGTAAATAGTCGGATTACCAAAATCCAGAACAGCAAACAGAATCCGAGCGAGGATCCCATTACAAGCAATCCATTCAACAAATCGCCGTACTCAATAGAAGGAATACGGCTTGCCGGTGTTGGTATGACTGTACGGTTGGTCATCTGTTCTGTTCAAGGAGACATCGTGGCAGTAATCAATGGAGGGATATTGTGTTAAAATGATACTCTTATTTCGCCGGCTGATCAATCACATATCTATGTGAAAAACAGGTATGTCTATACACTAAATCCGTCTATTACAATAAATAACCCACATTTTCATGCTATAAAGAGGGTAGCTGATTAACTGCTTACGCGTTTTTTGTAACGCAAATCGTTATGCCAAAGCCACCGCTTTTCCCCTTTCGTGGGCGGAGATCAGCACACACATTGCGCTTGTTTACTACCCAATATTTACAAGAAACTGCGCTTGGTATGGCTGATCTCCTCTTCCCGGTACAATGTTCGGGATGTCATGGGCGGGTCGTGGCGCGGTGTTACCCGGTGTGCACACGCTGCTTGCAAAAACTAGAGCGGGTCCCTGAACAAGAGGCACAGCAGTCGCTGGCTAACCTGACACAAGCATGTGAGGCATTTGAACGCGTATTACCCCTCTGGATATTTGATAAAGCAGGAACAGTGCAGCGTATTCACAGTGCGCTCAAATATAAAAACCAGCCTTTAACCGGCCGGCAACTTGGGGCTTTGATGGCAAAGCTCCTTATTGTCCCCCTGGCACTGGACGCGCGCCCTACGCTGGTTATTCCCATCCCTTTGCATCGGCAGCGCTTATTCGAACGCGGCTACAATCAGAGTGCGCAATTGGC
Organism: Bacteroidota bacterium; assembly: GCA_039111535.1. Lineage (NCBI taxonomy): Bacteria > Pseudomonadati > Bacteroidota > Bacteroidota bacterium. The sequence continues at coordinate 2,406 of JBCCIM010000042.1, forward strand.
AATTGGGCTCGCCAAAACCGCAAATATCCCATTTGACGCAAGCATAATGGTTCGGCGTCGATACACCCGTACACAAACAGGATTTGATCAGCAGCAACGGCTTGCGAATGTAAAAGGCGCTTTTGGAATCCGCGCGGCGCGCAGTAGTGCGGTTTGTGGCGCACATGTATTGCTTGTTGATGACGTATTGACAACCGGCGCAACCTTGTTAGCTGCTGCAGAACCCTTGCGGGAGGCCGGCGCAGCAGCTGTGAGCATTGCTACTCTCGCCATGGCGCGGCGCACCAACCGTTAACGATGGTCTTCGATATTAACGCTGGCGTTACACCATGCTGCTTCATCCACATTGTTCGAAGCGAGAATAAGGATGCCGTTGCGCGACCGTTGCATATCCATGACAGTCCGCACCATTGCAATGCCGGCTGCGTCAAGGTTGGTTGTTGGCTCATCCAAAATCAACACGTCGGGTTTTGTGAGCATCGCTGCGGCAAACTTTACCCGCTGCTTCATTCCCGAAGAATACGTTTTTACAAGGTCGTGCTCCCGGCCCTTTAAGGTGACCAGCGCGATCAGGTCATCAATTGTCTGCCCTGCCAGAGAAAGCCGGCGCGCGCGCGCGATAAACTCCAGGTTTTCTCGCGCAGAAAAGCCGTCGTACACATTGAGATAGGGTGACACAAAACCCGTGCGGAGCGGGCGATCTGGCGGTAGTACCTTCTCTCCCGAAAGCTCAAGGTCAACATCACCCTTTGTTGGCGTCATTACGCCTGCAATGATTTTCAACAAAGTGGATTTCCCCGATCCGTTGGCACCAGTAATTGCCAGGGCTTGCCCACCTTCAACCGCGCAGGACAACTTCCTGAACAGAATTCGCCGGCCAAAGCGCTTTGCGACATTGTCTAACGTAAGCTTATTCATGCGATCTGGGGCCTGTAACGCGAAGCGCGGGAAACTGATTTTTTAAATGATCCGGCTAAAATACATCGTTCCGGCTGCATTCACCTACAAGGCTTGATGAAAGTTTCAAGGGAATTGCCCTATGCCAAAGTGTTGTCACTCCCTATGCCGTATCTTTTCTGATTCCTCGTAACCCTGACAATTATTGGTTTGACACCCGAGACAAATCCAAAAGCCCAGACGCCCAGGCCAACCGCCGACCAACACGATGTTGCCCTGTTCGGCAAATCAAATACGCGGGAGATAGTTGCCGTGCATCCTGTTACAGACAAACGTAACCGCGAAGCCTCCTTTGTTCGTGTATACAGCAGAGACGTGGCGCAAGACAAGGTTACGAGCAGTGACGCGCAGGTTTATCCGTTCTTCTTCCTCTCCACCATCGACTGCCTTCATGGCTTCCCACGAGCCAGGTACCAATATCAAGAACTTGGTGGTGATAATTTTTACCGATACCTGGTAGTTTTCAAGAGCTGGAATGCATACTGGGATGCAATTCGGCATGTTGAGCAAACAACCAACCAGAAAGGCCGAACACCAGACGAACTGTATTTGGTAACCAATCCGGTGCAGCAATACCTGATGCAGACAGGAGAGACTTGCTTCAAAGGGATGCCTTTTGAGGCGCTCCACCGCATGCAGTTGGATATTGAAGTATACTCCGAAGCCGGCTTTCCCAATGCAAAACGCGCCGGCGATGAAATAATCATCATTGCACTTTCAGACAACCGGGGCTGGGAAAAGCTTTTGCATTCCAAAAACAGCTCTGAAAAAGCCATCCTCGAAGAGCTCGTAGCAGTCATTCAGGACAAAGACCCTGATGTAATCGAAGGCCACAACATTTTCGCCTTTGACTTTATGTACCTGATGGAGCGTTACCGCAAGTACCGTATCCCGTTTCGCATTGGTCGGGACCAGTCAGAACCTCGCACGTATCCTTCCAGCATGCGTTTTGCAGAGCGCAGCATAGATTTCCCCGCGCTTCAAATAGCCGGCCGGCACGTGGTAGACACCTATTTCCAGGTGATGTCCTACGATGTCTTCAAGCGCGACCTACCAGGTTATGGCCTTAAAGTGGTCGCAAAATACTTTGGCTTTGCCCCGGAAGACCGTACGTATGTGGAAGGGGACAAAATTGCAGAGACCTGGCGAACGGATCCTGATCTCTTGCTGCGGTACGCGCTGGATGATGTCCGGGAAACCGAACGCCTTGCCCGACACCTATCGGGGTCAACGTTTCATCTGACGCGCATGCTGCCCATGCCTTATGGACAGGTTGCGCGTACGGGGCCGGCTGCAAAAATTGAGTCGCTGTTTGTTCGCGAGTACCTGCGTCAGAAACAGGCCCTGCCCAAAAGCACCTGGGGCAGCCAGACGCTTGGTGGATACACAGACGTATTTCTGACCGGCGTTACAGGACCGATTGTGTATGCGGATGTAGAAAGCCTCTACCCGTCTATTATGCTGAACTACAACATTCAGCCGGCGCAGGATCACCTTGGGCTTTTTCCTTACCTGCTTCGCCGGCTTACCGACCTGCGGTTTGAATCCAAAAACGGCATGAAAACCGCTGAAACAGAAGAAGAACGCAGCGAATTGGATGCACGCCAGAGCTCATACAAGGTGCTGATCAACTCCTTCTATGGCAATCTCGGCTTTAGCCATGCGGCCTTTAATGATTTTGCTGAAGCCGACAGGGTTGCTTCAATTGGACAGCAAATCCTCCGCAAAATCATTGCATTGCTCGATCGGGAAAAAGCCACAGTAATCGAAGTGGATACGGATGGCGTACTTTTTACGCCGCCCGATACATGTCGGGGTGAGGCAGCAGAGCGCGCATTCCTGGAAAAACTCAACAAAGAAATGCCCGCCGGCATCCGGATCGGGTTTGATGGGCGGTTCAAGAAAATGTTATCTTATAAAAAGAAAAACTATGCACTCCTGACCTACGAAGAGCAATTAAAATTCAAAGGCTCATCGCTTGTATCACGGTCAAATGAGCGCTTTGGGCGGGACTTTGTCGCTGAAGCTATCAGGCTACTGTTGGACGAAGATGTTGCCGGTCTGCATGCGCTTTACCTGGCAACACGGGATAAAATTGTGCAGCATGCATGGCAACAGGTGCAGGAATTTTCAAAAACAGAGACACTAAAGGATACCATTACGCGTTATAAAGAAGACGTGTTGACCGGCAAGAGAACCCGGGCAGCATCTTATGAGTTGGCCCTTAAGCGCCAGCAAGCCTCCGGGCAGCCAGTAAAAAAGGGGGATAGAATCTCGTATTATATTGCCGGCACAGGGCTCGGCTCGGCTTCTTTTGAGCTGGCCAAACTTGCTGATGAATGGTCGCCCGATCAGCCAGACGAGAACACTGCATATTATCTCAAACGTCTGGATGAGTTTGCACGCAAATTTGAACCCTTTTTTACCGATACTGACTTCCGCTTGATATTTTCGCCCGAAGATCTCTTCGGCTTTGATCCTTCAGGCATCAAGATCCTCTCACACTACACGGCCCCACAGCACCTGGAAACGGATACCCCGTTCTGAAAGGCACAGTCTACAGGCACAGTCTACAGCAGACTTGACTCAGCGCTACAATCTTGCTACGCTGTTCTGCACTACAATTAGAGAACCATGTACCAATATCTCACACTTGTTTTCCTTTTCGTTTTTATGGCCACTGAAAGCAACGCACAGTCCCAAACGACCAACTTGCCCATCAAAAAAGTTCAGCTTTACTCCAGTGGGGTCGGCTATTTTGAGCACGAAGGACGGGTAGAAGGCGCATCTACCACAGAATTACGTTTTAGGGCAGCGCAGATGAACGATGTGCTCAAATCCTTGCTATTGCAGGATCTTGACGGCGGACGTATAAACTCTATTGTTTACCCGTCACAAGATCCGGTAGATAAAATCCTCGGCAGTTTTGATATTGATTTGGGTAACAATCCTTCGCTCGGGAATGTACTCACACAACTCCGTGGTTCTGCTGTGACCATTCGTAGTGGTACGGATGTACACCGCGGCGTCATCCTCGGTGTTGAGAGCAAAGTCATCAACACACAAGGTGGAGCAGCTAGCGAGGACGTAGTAAACCTGATCAAACAAGGTACCATCACCTCGCTTCGGCTCTCGCAGGTGGATGCTATAGAAATTGAAGATGAGGCTTTGCAGGAAGAGTTCAACAAGGCACTGCAGGCTGTTGCACAAGCACGCGATCAGGACAAAAAACCTCTGCTGATCGCCCATGAAGGCAATGGCCGCCGGCGGGTTCGCGTTGGTTATGTGGTAGAATCACCGGTATGGAAAACCAGCTACCGCCTGGTACTACCTGAAGAAGGTGAAAAAGAAGGCTACCTTCAAGGCTGGTCTATTGTTGAGAACCAGACGGAGAATGACTGGGAGAACATCGAACTCACGTTGATCAGTGGACGGCCCATCTCGTTTATTCAGGACCTGTATAATCCATTGTATGTACAGCGTCCGGTTGTAGCGTTTGAGTTGCAGGAAAACCTGATGCCTCAGATGTATGAACGTGGTATGGACCTCCCTATGGATATGGAAGCAGATGCCATGGAAGAAGCTGTCGTTGGCCGCAGCCGCGCCAAACGTTCAACAATTTCCAACATGCCTCCTCCCCCTGCTGCGGCCCCCACTCTTCAAGCATCGATGGGTGGTAGCGTTCAAACGGCAGCACAGACGGCAGAAGCCGGCGAACTCTTTCAATATATCATCGGCAGCGTTTCCCTCCCACGGCAACGTTCAGCCATGATTCCGATTGTTACCGAATCGGTTGATATGCAAAAGGTCAGTATTTTCAATGCCAATGTGCAGCCTCGCCATCCCTTACATGGCGTCAGAATCACAAACAGCACAGACATTCACCTGATGCAGGGGCCAGCGACAGTCTTGGATGCGGGTAGTTATGCCGGCGATGCCCGCTTGAATGAACTACCGTCAGATAGCAAACAACTGCTTTCTTACGCACTCGACTTTGAAATGCAGGTAGATGTAGTCAGCAGCAATGAGCCGATGACAATACAGTCTGCCAAAATTGTGAATGGGGTTTTGGAATCACAACGCAAACGCCAACACAAAACGACGTATACATTAAAAAACGAATCAGAAAAAGCCCGTTCAGTTATCATCGAACATCCACGTAAAACACAGTGGACCCTCCTGGACACGGACGAGCCTATGGAAACGACAGATCAATACCATCGATTCCAGGTAGATGCAGCCGAATCCAAGCAAACTGCCTTCACCGTAATGGAAGAGCAGATTAGCAGCCAGGCAATCCAGCTAACCTCCCTGGATGTAAATGCCCTTTCCGTATATACCAGGGGTGGTGCAGTTTCATCAGATGTTAGACGAGCTTTGCAAAAGGCCATTTCTCTAAAACAGCAAGTGCAGCAATCAGACCAGCAAATTCGGCAAAAAGAGCAGCAAATCAAGAACATTGCTGCAGAACAGGGCCGTATCCGCGAAAACATGGGGACCGTAGAACGCAGCAGCAGCTACTACAAACGCCTGCTTGGAAAACTCGAAGCACAAGAAAACGATATTGACAAAATGGGTAAAGAGATCGATGGTTTGCGCAAATCCCGTGACAAAGACCAGCAAGAGCTCGTCGAATTTCTACGCGGGCTTAACGTGAATTAACTATCGAAGCGGTATATTCCTTATAAATATCTAGTTGATCCCTTGTGGGACGTGGCTGGTATCTGATTGATACTTGCTGCTTACTATGCGCAAAAAGCAATGAGCGAAGGTAACGAAAGTCTTGAGAGAAAATTTGAGCGCATCCTCGGTGAGGATGGGGTCCCTGATTCTGGTGATGAAAAGCAGCCCGAAGAAAAGGACGTTGATGAGGTACGACTGAGTCGGCGAGAAAAACGCCGGCGGGAGCGGATGGCACAGCAGCAGAAAGAAGACGAAGAGATCCGCAATATCAACGAATACTGGTACAAAGACCCCAACATTTCTGTTAAAATCCCAAAGCCAGACGCCCCCTACGAAGAGCTAGAGGCGTCCTTGCTGGAGAACCGGGTAACGCTGGAAACGCTGAAGCGTACGTACTGCCGTTCAAAAAAACGCAACCATCAGATCATCACCGATGCATACCTGCATGAAATCAAGCGGTACGTGATGGCTATCGAAGGTATTAAAGACATTCTGGCTGCGCGCGCAGAAGATTACCGTATTTACTACACCGACCGAGAGCACCCGAATGTGGCCTGCCGGCGTATTGTGCTTGACTGTTTTGTCGCTTCAAATCTCTACGGGATGTACGCGTACGAAACGGATGTTTTGCGACTCTATCGCGACGTTCGACTTTCAAAAAGTGCGGCGGGCCGGCTTTTCATCGACGTCTACTACCGATTCATTGGCCGTAGCGTTGCAGCGCTATTACACCGCTTTCCGCGCTTAAAGCAGCCCACAAAGCGTATCATGGATTTTGTCGTAGCGCGTGTAGCACGTTTGATCTAACAGTAGGTTGTTACTGCATTTGAGCCAACACCTCCTCAAATGACTGCATCAGTTGCACTTCATTTGCATCCAGGTTCTCGCGCGGCACAGGCCGGCGCTCCCTGGGATCCTTCATCATATTAAACACGCGACCATCTTCGTATAGCTTCCAGGTATGGTTGTGTACATACCGGACGTGTTCAAACCGGCCCCATTGCGGTGCGTAGTGGCAAAACACCCAGGAGCGGACGCTATCTGCCTGTGCAACAAGTTGTTTGTGGAAACTAAGCCCATCAAGTGTATCCCCTTCAGGCAACGCAACACCTGCCAGGTCAGCCAGGGTGGGAAGAAAGTCGGTAAAATCTATCAGGTTGTTGTTCACAGCCCCTTCAGCGATTGTGCCCGACCAGTTGGCAATCATGGGCACATGGGTACCATACTTTGTGGGATTGCCTTTGTCACCACGGATTTGCCTGTCGCCATACGCTGACGTGACATCCCTGTCCGTCCCATTGTCACCAATGAACAGCACGAGGGTCTGTTCTCGAATGCCCTGGTCATCCAGCGCTTCGACAAGTCGGCCAACAATTTTATCCATATACGCGACATTGTCTGCAAAATAAGCGGCGTCATTGAGATTGGAATCTGCCGGATTAAAAGCGGGATAATCCGGGTGCCCGGGAGTTGGCTGAAACGGATCATGCGTGAGCACCATGGGATAGTATGCAAAAAAGGGACGATCCTTGTTTTGCGCCATGAATCCAATGAGCGAATCAGCAAACACATCTGGCCCGAAGGCGCCGTCGAGATGTTGTACGGTTTCACTGTTTAGATTCAAGCCGGGATTTTTGAAGCGGTTTGGGGGCCGTTCGTCAATCTGCCAGAGATAATAGGCATCAAAGCCAGCTTCAGCCGGTTTTGCACCTGTGCGATTAAAAAGTTGGCGTTGCTGGCGGTTGCCGTAGAGTTGCCATTTACCGGCAATTGCGGTACGGTAGCCGGCGTCCTGCATCATATGCCCAAAAGTTCGTTCTTCAGGATCCAGAATGCCAAAACCGACGTAATTTCTAAAGTTGTACTTCCCAGTCATCAGTTGTACACGCGATGGTGTACAAAGCGGCGTTGAATATGCAGCCGTGAATCGCATGCCGGTTTCGGCAAGTTGATCTAAATTTGGCGTGGAATATGCAGTGCTCCCATTAACCCCAAGGGTTTCATACCCAAGATCGTCAGCCATAATCAAAATGATATTTGGCTGTACCGGCGCAGCGTCCCCAAACTCCTCTCCCCCGCTGCATCCGGCAATACAAAAGAGTACCACTGTTGGCAATACATAGTATTGCAGCGCTGTAATCTGCCTTCTAATTATTCTGCTACAGCCTGCAATCAGATTGCGCAGCTTTTGCGTCCCCTGAGATGCGTAATTCATAATCATCATTTGCATTACCAATTGCCCGTGCGTATATGAAATATTACTAATCTACCCCTTGCGAAACTACTATGGCCCGCATATTAGTAGCCGGCGCAACCGGCAATTTAGGAAAACAAATTGTTGCCGAGCTAAAAAAACAAAACCATTGGGTTCGGGCGTTGACCCGCAAACCCATGCGCCTCTTTCCGATGGCTGATGAAGTTGTTGGAGGTGACTTGAACCTCGTGCACTCCCTCAATGCTGCCTGTGGCAATATCGACATCATCATCTCGGCAGCCGGCGCAAGTGTAAATCCTTCCCTTGCTCGGAAGGAAGGTGACTACAATTCGATTGATTATCAGGGGCACCGCAACCTGTTGCGCGTTGCCGGCAACTCTGGCATTAAACGGTTTATCTACGTTTCTGTCTTTTCGACGCCGGCGCTGCAGCATCTAGAATACATCAGCGCCCACACGCGGTTTGCGGATGAATTGAAAGCAGCCGGCCTGTCGTATGCTATCATCCAACCCACGGGTTTCTTTAGTTCATTTGATGCGATCCTGGATATAGCCGCAGCTGGCATTGCACCCTTGATTGGAGATGGCAACGCCGTCACAAACCCCATTCATGAGGCAGATTTGGCCCGTGTATGCGTTGATGCCATCGACGGGCCCAATCGGGAAATCCCGGTGGGTGGCCCGGAAATCTTTACACGGAAACAGATCTTTGAACTGGCATTCAGGATTCTCAACAAGAAACCGCGTTTCATTCGCGTGCCAGGTGCGGCTATATCAGCACAGAGCAGGATTATGTCGTACTTTAACCCGCGTGTATCGCAACTGCTGCTTTTTCTGCAGCAAGTCAGTAAGGTAGACGTGGTAGCGCCGGCATCCGGCTCACATCGCCTGGGTACATATTTTGAAGAGAAAGTAAGTGTAACAGCAAATTCCTAGGCCAGGGATTGCCACCTGCCTCTAAAATGCAGTCAGCCCCCTGCCTCCTTCAACTTTTTGATTTATGCCCCGGAAAAATATTTTTATCACAGGAGCAGCAGCAGGCATCGGCAAAGAAACAGCGCGACTTTTTGCAGCAAAAGACTGGTTCGTTGGATTGTTCGATATAGACGAAGCCGGCCTAAAAACGCTATCAGACGAATTGGGCGAAGCCAATGCTTGCTGGCATGTACTTGATGTCACCGATACACAAAGTGTAGCTGATGCAGTCGCTTTTTTTGGTGAAAAGACTGGCCAATCCATGCACGTCTTGTTCAATAATGCCGGCATCATACACGCCGGCGATATCGACGCGATAAGCCTTGCACAACACAAACAGCTGATCGATGTGAATGTATGGGGCGTTATCAATTGCTCTGTGCAGGCACTTCCCCTGTTAAAGCAAACAAAAGGCGCAGCCATCGTGAACATGTCATCCGCGTCTGCACTGTACGGGCATCCGTCCCTCACAAGTTATGCGGCATCAAAAATGGCTGTACGCAGCATCACGGAAGGCATGGACCTTGGACTGGAAAAGCATGGCATACGGGTATCTGACGTTATGCCGATCTGGGTAAAAACCAACCTTGCAAAAAACGCCGCGAATGAGTGGCAGGGGCTCAAGAACAGTGATGTAAAAATTACGCCGCAGGCTGTGGCCAAACGCGTCTGGAAAGCTGCCCACAGTAAAAAATTGCACTGGTTGATGGGCGCCGAAACCTACGTATACAGCTTTCTTGGAAAGATAATGCCAGCTGCGATAACGCGCCGTACAGCTGCAATCATCACAAAAGACTGAAGCTCGAAACAGCGTTTCTGCCGCAGTACCTTGTAAAAAAGACGTTACTTAGCCTATACTAACAAGGTCTTAGATTAAACGGCAGAACCACTATGCACTCCCGACACCTTACATCCATCCTGCTGATGCTAGTTGTATTGCTCGCTGCAGCATGTCAAACCGCAACAGGAGACAGCAATGCGCCGGCAGTAAAAGAGGCCAACAAACAAGTCTTGTTGCTATCCGGACAAAACAATCACGACTGGAAAGAAACCCACATATTCCTGCAAGAAATCATTGGTGAATCAGAGCACTTCGACCTGACTGTCACCTTAACGCCCGAAAAAGGGGCAGATGCTGCCGCCTGGGATGCCTGGCAGCCAGCATTTGCAGACTACGACGCCGTGGTTTTCGACTACAACGGTGAGATGTGGCCCGAAGTGCACAGACAGGCATTTGAGTCATACATTTCCGGAGGCGGAACGGCCTACATGGTACACGCCAGCAACAACCCATTTCCGGGTTGGACTGCCTACGAAGAAATGGTTGGCATACTCTGGCGCGGTAAAGACACCGGGACCCGTATCTACATGAACGACGAAGACGCGCTGGTCGATCATCCGCCAGGAGCAGACCTGGGAGCCGGCCATGGCAAAGTACATGACTGGCAAATTCAGGTGCGCAACACTTCGCACCCGATCATGAAGGACATTCCGCCCGTTTGGTTGCATGCGCATGATGAATTGTATCATGGCCAACGCGGACCTGCAGCAAACATGAAAATCCTTGCAACTGCCTATTCGGATCCCGAATTTGGCGGCAGTGGGCAGCACGAATTGATGATGTGGTGGATCCCATACGGGGATGGCAAAGTACTCACGTTCCTTGCGGGCCATCATTGGCCCAAACAAGACAATATCAATGCATTCATGTGTATTGGATTCCGGACTATGATCAACCGGGGCCTGGAGTGGCTAACAACAGGCGATGTCACTTCGCCTGTCCCAGACAACTTTCCCACTGCAGATGCAGTTAGTCTGAAGGCTGCCAACTAAGGCTTCTCAACCCTATAAATATTTACCTTACTGTTTTTCTTATGAAAACGAATGTTTCTTTACTCTTTGTTTTGTTGATGGTGTTTACGGTCACGGGTGCATGCGCGCAACAGATGGAACGCAGTGCATCGCCAGCCGGCGCATCAGCTTATATTATTTCGCCGGCACATGGTGAAATGATCACCGGCCCTGTTACAGTGAAATTTGGTTTGCAAGGCATGGGCATTGCACCGGCCGGCATCAAATACCCTGACGCAGGCCACCACCACCTGCTGATCAACGCTACCGGACTGCCCGACCTCAACATGCCTATCCCGGCTGATGAAGTCCATAAACACTTTGGTAAAGGACAAACAGAAACGATCCTCGACCTTGAGCCCGGTACGTATACCTTGCAAGTGTTGCTAGGCGACCAGAACCATGTGCCACATGATCCACCAGTGATGTCAGAAGTAATCACCATTGTGGTCAAGTAGGACCTAATAACTACAAATAGAAAAGCCGGCAGATGTACTTTACATCTGCCGGCTTTTCTATTTAATCTCCACATGTGCGACTTAGGGGATAATCTGCATTAATGACTGCTTCTCTGGCAAAAAAAGAGAACATCACGCGACCTTCGTCACTCGAAAATCGGCATTAAACGCAACCCTTAGTTCGCATCTAATATGCGCCCCAGAATCAGGAAGCCAGTGTTGAAAGGTAGGCCTGAATTGATTTGAGTTCGGTATCGGTCATATGGCTATACGCCCGCCACGGCATAACCGTTGGGTCCATTTCCGGATTACTGGGTGTTTCTCCAGTACGCATCGCTTTAACAAACACATCAAAAGGCCATGCGCCGGCTGCAACCAGATCTGGGGGTGCCGGCTTGCCTGGCTCAAGCGGCTCTCCGCCACGCATTGATTCCCCATGACAATACCCGCAAGTGATGGAGGCGAGGTATTTACCCTGTGCAACCTGGCCAGCCGCTTCATCTACTGGCTTACGTTCCGATGCCAGATGTACTTCACTGGCTACATCGAGGGCCCCGGTGCCGGCGAGTACTTTCCCAATGGTTCTGAGCTCGGTTTTAGGGACTTCATTGTCGACAGGAGTCAACTGCTGGAAATACGAAATCATGGCAGCAGCATCTTCATCGTTCAGGTTGTGTAGCGTTCGGGATGGCATGAACATCAACGCCGAGCCATCCGGACGCACGCCATATCGAATGGCCCGATCCCAGTCTTCAACAGAAAAACTGCCCCCAACGCCGCCTTTGCCTGACGTTAGGTTTGACGCGCCCGTAACAAATGGTGGGGCATCAATAAAAATTTGGCCGGAGAAGTTTTCGGCATGACAGTCCGCACACGCGTGTATCTTCGCCAGGTGTGCGCCTCTGGCAATCGTAGCCGAGTCGGTTGGTACGTCTGATAAAAGGGTTGCAGTAACGGTATGGATTTCAGCTTTTGCTGAAGCGCCTTTGTTGGTGACGACAAAGCCGGCAACGAGCAATACAATAATAAGCCCAAGCAGAACAATGCCTGTCCATTTTAAAAATGTTTTCATGGTACTGAGATGGGTCAACAGACCCGGTGGTTAGTGGTAGGTCTTGAATAAACAGGTGGCAAAAAGAGGGCAACAAAGCCAATCACGGATGCCTCCTGGGTATGCGACAAAATTTAGTACTTTGCGACATAGAAGACTAAAAAGGGCTGCACCTTCACAGATAACAGCCCTTTTATCACAGTATTTTTGGCAACATTAGCTCATACTTGTGCCGGCACCACAAACGGCTCGCGGTATGCACGGGTTAAATGTTTGTTGGCTTCTTTGTCTCCCGGGAAGGTTTCATCATCCCCATCAAACCGCAACTCGCGCCCCAATTGATACGCGATATTGCCAAGCATGGGCAACGCAGAAGACATGTGCCCTTTTTCAATATCGCAGGTCAAGTCATCGCTATTACCAGATCGTACCGCCGCAATAAAATTGTTGTAGTGTCCCCCGCCTCCCGGCGCTGCAAGGTAACCAGTTGTATTTCCATCGTCTTGTTCACCTCCGCTATCTGAACTGGGACCGGGTTCATCATTACGACCCAAGTAGGTTTTCCAGTTGCTACCGCTTAGCTCCATCCACCCTTCTGTGCCGTAGAAGAGGTTACCAATCTTAACATTCATCGAATCCTCGCCGGCGGTATACAGGCCGCGCACTTCAAATTGCAGCAGCTTGCCATCTGCGTACTCAAACGTTGTGGTTTGCGTGTTGGGCGTTTCCTGCGAACACACGTCAGAAGTAAACTTGAAGTAGCCTCCCATCGATTGGATGCGCACAGGGTGTTCATCTTTGCCCAGCCCCCAGCGCGCAATGTCGTACTGATGTGGCCCCTGGTTGCCATTGTCGCCGTTACCGGTAGCCCAATGCCAGTGCCAGTTGTAGTGGGCTTTCTTTTCGTTGTAGGGCCGCCACGCAGCTGGCCCAAGCCACAAGTCATGGTGGAAGCCGGCCGGCGCCTCGCTGTCGGCTGCAATACCAAATGAGTCGCGTGGTTTAAAACAAAGGCCCCGCGCCATATACACCTCACCAAGTCCACCGTTGTGCAAAAACTGCATGGCTTGCCGAACATTGTTTATCGATCGATTCTGAAATCCAACCTGCACAATCACGTTGTATTTACGCGCCGCCTCTATCATTTTCCGGCCTTCCCAAACGTTATGCGAACTGGGTTTTTCCACATAAACATGTTTGCCCGCCTGACACGCCCAAATTGTGGAAAGCGCGTGCCAGTGGTTTGGTGTCGCTATAGAAATGGCGTCTATCTCCTGGTCGTCAAATACGCGACGCATATCGATTTCGGTACCAGGCGCCTCACCTTGCAGTTCTTCAACTGCTTTGATACGCTGTTCAAACAGATTTTCATCTATGTCACAAATGGTACGTATCACCACGTTGTTGTTTTCTGCCATGCCGGCCCATCTACGCAGGTGACTAAATCCTTGACCACGCACACCGATAACGCTCATGTTTATCCGTTCGTTGGCGCCTAAGATGTTTGCATAGCTTTTAGCCGTCATGCCCATACTGCCAAGGGTTACCCCTGCCGCGCCGGCAGCAAGTTTTTTGAGGGTCGCTCTGCGTGAGGTGTTCATCGTTGTCTTTGCCCGATTTTTTATGTGGATGGCCCGCGTTGAAAATGCCGACCGTTAAAGTCGCGTGTTATGGAAAAAGAAGAAATTGCTATGCTGTAGATTCTTGGGCAGCTAATTGGGCCCGCTTGTGCTGTACGAGTGCGGCATGCAAGTTCTCAGCTGCCAGGCCATGCAGCATCAGGCGGTTGCCGGCCTTTAGGGTCGACATGGGAATCATAGGATGTTTGTTATTCACCAGGCTGAGGTAGCTTGTATCTCCAATCAACTTGGCTGCGTAAATGGCTACTGTTTCGTCTAGCTGCAATGAATTGCACGCCCTCCAGAAATCGCTATCGGTAAGAAAGAGCTGATACAGCGGGGTATACACTTCAATGGCCGTTTCAAGATCTATAAAATTCAACCAGCTTTTAGGCAAAGGTTCGATGGGAAACGGTCCGTCTGTGATGGCATCAAAATTTAGCTTTTCGCGGGCTTTCAGTTCAATGCCTTTTTCCCGCATTTCTTTATTGAGCCGGATGATAAAGTTGTAGATATTCAGGTCATGTGTAAGAAAGACATGATCGCGCAGGTCCCACAAGTTCTTTGGTCGCAACGGATTTAACTCGATTTCTGCTTCGGGGACATTGTCTACAATGAATTGCAAAATCTCGGTGCCGATGTTGAAATGCCTGAGAATGAGCAAGTTGGCCTCTGGCATCACAAATCGTTTCAACCCATGATAAATCCCCTTGTGCAGGAAAGCAGAAGAGGTAAACTTGTTGGGAATAAAAATTTTGAGCACCTGAAAAAGTGCAATAAAGAGGCGTGCAAACGGTCGGACAAGCGGTAACAGAAACTGGCGCGAGCGCGAGCTGTTGCTACGCAAAATTGAGGCTTTTGCCTCCCTACGCATGGGCACACTGGTATCAAGAAACAGGGCGAGCCATGGGTCAGGATCTTTTGGATCGTGTGCAATCTGGTCAAAATGCTGGGTAACTTCCATCTTATTCCATGTCCAATTGATGTGGGAGAACCGGGTTAGAATGAGCCTATTTCTTCCAACTGCAACAAATACAGTCGGGCTGTGACTTTGGCCGTTTTCACTATATGATCGACCAGAGGCGCAGTAAGAATGCCCGACTGCACCGCCATATCCAGCCGTTCAAAGTGGTATTCGTCACTTTCCGAATGATAGAGAAAAAAGGACACCTGGTCATCGCTGAGGTTGAGTTGCTCCTGGATGAGCGTGCCCCATCGCCGGGCAATACGCATTCCCAGCCCTTCAATGATAAACATCGCGCCTATCAGATCAAACGGATTTTCTCGGCTTGCCTGATGGAGGATGAATGCTGTCAGGGCCTCGCTTCCGATATTGCGTGTGCCAGCATACATTTCGTCAAGCTTGCCGCCAACCGCAACATAGTTTTTTTCGAGCATTTCGTAATCCCGATGCTCATCGCTGGTATGCGCAATGAAGGCGGATCGAATGGGAAAGTATTCGCGGGTGATATTGGATGCAGCCCGTGCAATCCAGCGTGACCCATCGATGACTTGCTGACGGAGGTTGAATAGAAAGTCGCGATAATCATGCATCGATAGCCGGCCGCGGTTGAGCTTGTCGACAATAGGCACCTGATTCAACTGCTGCTCAAACTCAACCCATACCCGGGCCAACTGGCGCACCAGAGAGGCTTCCAGTGCCGTACCTTTGGTGCGCAACAAGGGCGGTTCAATGTCATCTACCGCGCGACCCACGGTAGTAATTGCGTTATCAGCCTGTTTACTGCCGGCGACAACGGTAGCCAGCATATAAGCAAAAGAAAACCGACCGCTTTCCGGCACAACGCACAGCACTTGCTGGCCCTCCGCCAGTTTACCTGACTGGAAGAGTTCATCCAACATGATAAAAATGGAGGCTGCCCCCGTATTCCCTTTTGTATATAGGTTTGTAAACCACCGCTCCTCGGGGATGACAACGCCCCCGCGTTTCATCAGCTCGCGCGCTTCACCCCGAAAAATGTGTGAGGAGTAGTGGCAGCAAAACCAGTCAATTTGATCCGGATTTAGCTTGCCAGCCTCGATTAGCTCGAAAAAACCATCCACAGCGCATTTCATCACATCTTTCAACATCCGGGTATCTTGCCGCAAATTGATTGCGCCAACATCAGCTGCTGCGTGGTAGCTATCGTAATCCAGCCACGACGTGTCAACATGTCCCGCGTCATTTTTAGCCGGCCCAACGTACATGCACGGGTCATATTTACTCGCAAGTGACTTGATCTCCAGCCACTCAATACGCAGTGAGTTACCGCGTAAATCGGGTTGGGGCTCCAGCACCATGGCCCCTGCGCCGTCTGATAGCATCCAGCGCAGGAAGTCGGTATCAAAGGGGACACCTCCGTTTTCCTGGTACGCCGCCTGCTGCTCAAATCGGCTCGCCTTGAAGAGCCGGCTGGGCAATTCGCTTGCGCACGCAACAGCTTTCTCTTTCTCGCCGGCGCCAACTTCAAGAAATGCGCTGCGGAGGGCCATCATACCACTCGAACAGATGCCATGGTGCGAGGTAATGGCGCAGGCCGGCGTTTCAAGTTCGCCGTGTACCATGCTGGCAAAACCCGGCACCGGTAAATCCCCCTGTGTGGTAGCCAGTGCCAAAAAGTCAATTTCCTTTTCCAGCACACCACTTCCTTGCAGGGCTTCACGAATGGCTCCCACGGCCAGTTCAGCGTTTGAATGCGTGGTACGCTGGGTTTTGTCCAGCGCATAATGCCTGCGCTTGATACCGTTCTGTTTCAAAATGCGGGTTCGTAACCGCGATGGCTGCCCTCCAATCATACCCAGGTAGCTTTCTATATCGTCATTCTCAACGGGTTCGCC
Source organism: Bacteroidota bacterium (assembly GCA_039111535.1). Taxonomy (NCBI): domain Bacteria; kingdom Pseudomonadati; phylum Bacteroidota; species Bacteroidota bacterium. The sequence goes on from JBCCIM010000042.1 coordinate 19,052, forward strand.
GGGTAAAAAGCTGCCAGTTGAAGTGATGTATACATCTCGCATAATACGTGACCTGTTATTGATAGTGCGCCGGGGCCCAATGCCATCAGCTAAGCACAATAAAAAGAAGCAATGGCTGTATGTCGCGACAAAACCTATAACAGAAGTACCAAAAACACGACATATCTGCCAGAAACTATCATTTTTGCGCTACAATCGAAAAGGTAGCACGATTCGCGCTGACATCGTAGATTAAAGCAGTCCTCCTCCTAACAGCTACCCAATGGCCATGAACCGCAGAAACTTCCTAAAAACCGGCGCTGCCCTTGCCAGCATTCCCACGATTATCCCTGCATCAGCCCTTGGCCGAGCAGGACGCCCAGCCCCCAGCGACCGCATCACCATGGCGCTTATTGGCGCAGGCAACCAGGGCATTAATGACATGAACGGATTTCTTGGTGATGAGCGCGTACAGTTCACGGCCGTATGCGATGTAAACAAAGAGAGTGCGGGGTATTGGAACGGAAAAATTGCCGGCCGTGAACATGTCCGCCGACTCATCAACTGGCATTACGCCAATCAAACGGCTTCCGGCAGCTATAAAGGCTGTGATAGCTACGAGGACTTTCGCGATGTGATGAACCGGGATGATATAGACACGGTATTGCTGGCCCTGCCTGATCACTGGCACGCTATTCCGACCATCATGGCGGCACGTGCCGGCAAAGACATCTATGGTGAGAAGCCGCTCTCCCTTACCATTGCAGAAGGCAGGGCGATGAGCGATGCCGTGAAAGTGAACAACAGAATTTTCCAGACGGGCAGTCAACAGCGTTCTGACTTCAGGTTTCGGCGGGCGTGCGAACTGGTGCGCAACGGTCGCATTGGAGACTTAATCTCGGTGCGTGTTGGCCAGCCTTCGGGCACCCCTGATTTTGGCAAATCGGGCAATCGCAGATCGCCAGAACCTGTACCCGCCGGCTTCAACTATGACCTGTGGCTTGGCCCTGCACCAGAAGCGCCCTACAGTCCGGCCCGATGCCACGTAAATTTCCGCTGGATCTTTGATTACTCGGGTGGACAGGTGACAGATTGGGGAGGCCATCATCCGGACATTGCCCAGTGGGGTATGGGCACAGAAGATACAGGACCGGTTGCCGTCAAAAATGCAAAGGGAATTTTCTCCACGGATGCCCCCTGGGACACAGCAACTGAATACTATTTCGAATGCCACTACAAAAATGACGTAAGGCTTACGGTGTCGAGCAAAGACAAAATGGGGGTTCGATTTGAAGGCACTGAAGGCTGGATTTGGGTGACCCGTGGTAACTGGGACGCGTCAAACCCTGCCTTGCTGGATTCCGAAATTGGCGCTGACGAAGTCCACCTTTACAAAAGCGAGAACCACTTCCGCAATTTCATTGACTGCATAATTTCCAGGGAAGCCCCGGTGGCACCAATAGAAACAGCACACCGGTCGATCACCATTGCCCATCTTGGCAACATTGCGATGCAAGTGGAGCGTGATCTAACCTGGGACCCGGACAACGAACAGATTATTGGCGATGAGGAAGCCAACAATATGTTGTCACGGCCGATGCGTGCCCCCTGGAGCCTGGAATAAGTCTCTTCGACCGTCTTTCTCGGAGGCGCCGGCTGTGCAAGAAGCATCAGCTGCCGGGAAGCAGGTAATGATGCCGGTCACATATTGCAAAACCAGTGCAGCATCAAGCGCGGACAAGTCTCCGTTGCCGGTTACATCGCCGGCGATATACGCTGCGCCTTCCAGTTCTATGTACCCGACGGTGTATTCCAGAATTGCTGAAGCATCTGAGGCAGAGACAGTACCGTTGCCGGTTACATCACCAAACGCCTGGGTAATTTGTGTATCAAATCCGAGTGATGCCTCGCTGATCATATTCCATGCATTGCTGCTTGTACCGTAACCAATGATACGGACATATCGAGCTGTGACTGGTGTTATGTTATACGTTTCCAATCCCGTTGTGGCCCCCGAACTCTCCATGTTCTCAGCGACTGTGGTCCAATCGGCAGCGTCTTCAGAGACAGCAATATCAAAGTAGGCTACACGCGTATCGCCACGTGCCCATGCCAATTCTACTGAAGAAACTGTAGCACTAGAAGAAAGGCTGTACTGAATCCATTGCCCTTCTCCGTGTGCTGCCCAACGGGTATTAAACTGCCCGTCGAGTGTGTTATCCGGGCTCGCACCTTCGCGGCTATCACTTGCGATAACGCTGGTTATGTAGACGTCCTCGCTATCCTGTGTGGTTACAGAAACGGTTACTTCGCTGGATATGGTTGTGGCACCTTCGTTATCCGTAGCGCCTGCGGTTAGCACGTAAGATCCATCCAGCACATTGGACCACTCAAAAGAATAGGGTGCGTCTGCGTCACTCCCCTGCCAAAAACCATCAACATAAAAATCGACGCTGGTAATGGTGCCATCCGGATCAGAAGCATCAGCCTCAATGGTGACGCTGCTGCCGGAAGCGAAGTTGGTCCCGCTGGCGGGCGAGGTAAGATTAATTTCAGGTTTATCGTTTGTATCTCCAGGCCCGATACCGATGAGGTTTTCGTAGCGCAACTGCGCCGGAATTTTATTAGTAGCCGATGTGCTTACGTCGTGACCAAAAGCCGGCCAGGCAAGGTCTGACGGCCAAAATGCCGGCGGTGCTTCGAGATAAAGCGAGGGCGGAATATCTGCACCACTAGATAAGGTATTCCATTCTGTCGCCCCCTGTATAACGTTCCCTTCAGCATAGAGGTCATCAACATCAGCATCCTTTTCCAGCGTACTATTGCGCAGGAAATAGTTTGATATGATGTTTTGTGAATCAGAGTTGTCATAAACGATGACGCCCTGATCGTTCTCTTTTTTTCCGTGGATCTGGCTCCTGAACAGGGTATTCTCTGGTCCTACCTGCCCCCAAAAATCTGCAAACCCTACCCACCAAACGATATTGCCTTCGTACAGGTTATGGTTTGAAAAATGGCCATGCAGGCTGAGGTCAACCAGTTCCTTAATATCCACATTGTAGTTGTAGCTGATGACGGAATGGTTCACCCCGGTTTGCATCAACATGTGATGACGGAGATTTTTGAAAATGTTGTTGGTGACCAGAATATTTGTTGAGAGATTTTCGAGGTTCACCCCATATCCATGCCCACCCGTACCGTAGTTCTGTGCGTCATGGATGTAGTTACCACTGATCTCCACCTGCCGGCCACGATAAACAAACACGTGAAATTTGACGGCATTGTAAGATTCTACATTCTTGACAAAGGCATTGTAAACCGTACGGAATTCGATATTCGAAGACTCATCATACTGTTTTCGCTCGATGTAGAGGTCCTCAACCCCCACATTGCGCAGCGGCCGCAGTTTTAGCACCTTGGGCTGTTGAGACGTATCGATGCCTAATGAGAGCGGCAAATCAACGGTTACATCGTTGCCATTAATTGCAGTAATAAACACAATTTGTCCCCATGATCGGCTGCCCCATTCTGCATCCCAGGTTTCCAGTTCCTGGTTGATCTGGATGAGGTCTCCAACGGCGAGGTCATTTGTGTTCTCGAGGGTCAAAACCTGCCCGCCGGCCGCGGTGTTGCTTACCACATTGGTTTCGTCGTACGTCCATCCTAAAAAGCGAATGCCGTTGATTGCAGAGCCGTCGAGGTAAAAGAAGGTCTGATCGCTGCCGGCGCCGCGGATAATGACATTGTCGTTGTTGATGTCGACAGCGGAAGCAAAAGTATACTCCCCTGGCGGGAAGTAGAGGACGGTGGGTACGTCCGCCTCATTCGCCAAATTCATCAACACAGGACTGGCATCTGCGGCACCCGGTGTGATGCCGGCAGTTGTGACATCGACTACGGTCCAGCCGCCTGGATCTTCCCAATTGAAGTCGCGCCATTCAGCTACAGGAAATCTATCAGCGGGCAAGCTTCCAAAATCAACAGGCGCTTGCTGGCTGGTCTGCCACTGCGCATGCAAAAGCACTACAAAGAAAGGCTGTACAAAAAACAATACACCCAACACACAGGCAAAAACCCGAATCCTTGCTTTCATAAATGAAGAGGGGGAAAGGTCAAGCAGCTTATTTACTGCGCTTGAACGTATGGTTTGATCCGTACAGGGCAGATTAAGCTACCTGGGACCATGCTAAAGCGATACGGGGGGCCTTGCGTGAAATTAGAATAATCAAAAGGTATGCCAGCATTGGTGAAGCCATACCATCATTATCAGCAGATCAACCCAAAAATGAACAAATCACTCTGTGTGAGGCAATTATCAATGTATTCAGGCCCACTCACCTTAGTGAGATTTGCTAACGTAGATTGTTGTTTTTTACAAAAAAAAGGGGCAAAATAGCACGCAGCAGGTTTTGCATACAAAGTGAGTCCCACCCTCTACACATGAAAACAGCCCGTAAGTACTGGATTATTGCTGCAATCACGGGTTGCCTATTGATTGGCAGCGGCCTGCTTGAATTGGTCATTCGACGAAGCACGGCACCCACCCCCTACCTCCTCAATAAAGCTGTTGCGTGTGCAGGATTGTTGATGATTTTGATGTCTTATGTATTCAGCGCTGCTTATCATTTCTGGAAGCCGTTGCGGAAAGGCCTTGCGCTGCGACGCCCCTTTGGCATTACGGGCTTCATCCTGGTGGTGGTGCATGTGGGTATGGCGCTTACCATAGCCGACCCGGCGCAACCAGCAAATGCAAAATTCCCTTTTCCAGACTACTTTCTGGATAACTGGTTTGCCATGGTGCCGGCTGCGATGGCACTTGTATACTTTTCTTATGCGTGCTATTTATCCATAAACCCCGAACAACATTGTACAACAGCGGCAACTACAGCAAAGTGGCGGCGGCGGTTGCGTTATGGTTATCTGGCAACCCTCGCTGCGTTGCTACATGCGGGTTTGCTAAAATATGAAGGCTGGTTAACTTGGTTTGCAACCAATGAACCAGCGCTCCCTCCGCTAAGCCTGATTGTTATCAGCTGTTGCCTTGTACTTGTTGTACTGAAGAGCTTACAGCTCATCCAAATGCGCCGGCTTTTTTAATTCTTGTCTGAAAAGCCTGAAATTGCGCTTTTGGTTACTTAGGTTATATGACTCCACACAACACGCCAGCGTTATGAAGTCGACACCCCGCCCGCTATTGCTTTGCCTGTTTTTTGCAGGATGTATTTGTATGGTTTTATCGAGTTGCCAACCAGCAGGAACGGCGTTCCGCACGGGCTGGCCGACAGACTTGAACAGAACGTGGGTAGGTCCGGAATACTGGGCAAACCGGCTGCAAGACTGGCACATTGCTGATGGTCGCCTGGAAACTACAGTACAAGCGAAAGGCAAACCCATGCGGACCCTGCACTTGCTTACGCGTCGCCTTGGCGCCCACGATGGCAGCTTGAATATGCAGGTCGAAGCCGGCTGGATTGACGCTCAGCACGCGCCAAGCGAAAACGAACTTGGGTTTCTGATTGGCGCTGGCAGCACACTCGATTACAGAGCAGCTGCGCTTATACATCACAGCAGTGGACCAGGCGCAGGGATTTTTGTAGGCACCAACCAGCAAGGCACCCTGTTTATACGAAATTTGAGTAACGATGCAGAAGAGCTCGCCCGCAGCGAACAAGTAAACCTAGAAACCCCCCTTGAGGAAGTTCGCCTTGCGCTCGACATGACCGTGGAGAATGCCGGCCATACGCTTACGCTATCTCTATACACTGCAATTGATGGCCCTGCGCTAACATCGGTAAGTTACAGATTCCCTGAAGAAGCTGATCTTGCAGGCAACCTTGCCCTCGTATCAAGCCAGGACCAGACATGGTTCCGTGATTGGCGGGTAGATGGCACAAGGCTCGAAGTACATCCCGGCAGAACCGCTGGGCCGGTATTAAATACGCAATACACGCTGAGCAAAGATATCCTTAAAATGACCGCCCAAATGATGCCAGTCGGCGAAGAGGACGCTCAAACGGTAACGCTGGAGGTGAAGGACGAAGATGCCTGGCGCGAGGTAGCATCCACATCAATTATTACACCGGGATACACCGCGCCGTTCAGGGTAGAAAACTGGGAGCGTGGCGCCGACACCCCATACCGGGTTGTATATGACTATGCCAAGGCAGACGGCTCTATCACCACCTATTTATTCCATGGTACGGTTAAACAGGATCCGGTTGATCAGCCGGTTGTTTCCGTGGCCGGCTTTACGGGCAATCACAACACGGGCCGTGGTGTAGAGGGAGGAAATTTTAGATGGATTGACCGGGTTTGGTTTCCACACAACGACATCGTGAATAACATCAAACAGCAAGATGTCGACGTGCTGTTTTTCTCCGGCGACCAGGTCTACGAAGGTGCCAGCCCCACCTTTCCGGACAGAGAAAATGCACACCTCGATTATCTCTACAAGTGGTATTTGTGGGGATGGGCATTTCGAGATATTACAAAAGACAGGCCTACCATAACCATTCCGGACGACCATGACGTATATCAGGGTAACATCTGGGGTAATGGCGGACCTGCCGTTCCAGTAGACAACATGGGCGGCTACGTAATGCCGGCAGACTGGGTAAAGATGATCGAGCGCACCCAAACCAGTCACTTGCCCGACCCTTATGACCCGACGCCCATCAAACAAGGAATTGGTGTGTACTATACCAGTATGACGTATGGGCGCGTCGGTATTGCCATTTTGGAAGACAGGAAATTCAAATCAGGTTGTTATGGACTAGTGCCGGGGCACGAAGGCCGGCCGGATCACTTCTCGCAGGAAAACTTTACGCCGGCGATGGTAGACAAGCCGGGGCTGACCCTTTTGGGGGATCGACAACTGACATTCATTGATGATTGGGCTGCAGACTGGCGTGGCCAGGACATGAAGCTTGCCGTGTCACAAACTGTATTTGCCAACATGGCTACACATCATGGACCCAACTTGATGCGTTTGTATGCTGATTTGGACTCGAATGGCTGGCCCAAGCGCGGCCGTGATAGCGCACTACGTGCCTTGCGCCGTGGATTTGCCTTTATGCTGCAGGGAGACCAGCACCTGTCTACGATTGTACATCATGGCGTTGATGCGCACAACGATGCCGGCTATTCATTTTGTGTGCCTTCTATCGCCAATTTTTATCCGCGTGGCTGGCAACCAGAAGAAGCAGGGGAAAACAGGCCTGAGGGCGCTCCTGCGCATTACGGGCAACACCAGGATGCTTTTGGCAATTTTGTGACGGTGTATGGCGCAACCAACCCAACAGGCCTTACAGGCATTTCTACAGAGAAAGAGCCCCTGGCGTTGCATGACCGGATGCCGGGCTATGGCATCGTACGCTTCAATAAAACAGACCGCACGATCACCATGGAAAATTGGCCGCGGTACGCAAAGCCGATGAGTCAGTCTGAAGCGACGCAATATGAAGGCTGGCCGAAGACCATTGCGATGGAGGATAATTATGGCCGAGAAGCTGCCGGGTATCTACCAGCGTTGCGCGTATCAGGGCTTGCCAACCCTGTTGTTCAGGTTGTAGAAGAGGCAACAGGTGAGATTGTGTATACCCTTCGCATCCAGGGCGACAGCTTTCGCCCGAAGGTGTTTGCGCAGGGCCGGTACACGGTGCATGTGGGCAATCAGGATGCCGGCGAGATGCAGACTTTTTCAGGGGTTACCATTGCAGAAGATGAGGTGCTTGAGGTTATATTTTAACTGGAGGGTATGTCTATACTAAAAACCCGTCGGGTCTGGGAGACCCAACGGGTTTTCGTTCTATCGTAAATTCAGGCCGGCTACTTAACCAGCATCATCGTCTTGCTGAACGACTTACCAGCCGCCTCAAGCCGATAAACGTAAACCCCTGAAGCCAATCCGGAGCCATCAAAACTGGCACTATATCGACCCGCTGCCTGCTGGCCATCAACAAGCACTTTCACCATACGCCCTTGCGCATCGTAAACAGCCAGCTTTATGTGCCCGTCTACTGGCACGTCATACGAAATCGTAGCTACAGGATTAAAAGGATTCGGATAGCTGGACATATCGTATGCTTCCGGTGCCGGCAAATAGACTTCAGCAACCTCAGAATGACGGAAGTCGCCATTAAAGTCTACCTGCTTGATCCGGTATGCAGCACGGCTTGCACGAAGTCCGCGTGCCGCATCTTTAAAGGTGTAGGTGTGAGCGGTATCTGAAGTACCCTGCCCTTTCACAAATCCGATGTTCAGCCAGCCCGTCGCACCATCGCGATCCGTTACGCGGCGCTGCACCTCAAAACCAGCGTTGTTCACTTCGCTAGCCGTTGTCCAGACAAGCTGAACACTTCCGTTGTCAAACACCGCATCAAACTGCGTCATCTCAACCGGCAGTGTCACATCGTCAGGATTGTCCGTGATAAGCATGAGAATGTCATCATCTTCGAGTACCACGCCTGTAAACGAGGCAACACCAGCCGTAAAGCTGTTGGCTTGCTGCAAGATCCGGCTGCCATTTGTAGGATCTGTATCGGTATCTACAACCAACCAGAAATCTGTCGCAGCACTACCAGATACGGTCGCACCATTAAGGTCAAACTGCAACTCAAGGCTGCCCGAATTGCCTGTCTCTTTAACCAACCACTTCCGCCCCAGCAACTGTGCCGGACTGGAACCGAACATGACCGTGCTCTCGGTCAGGGCACCTGTATCGTGGCCCCAAAAAAGGAAGCTTTTATCAGACGCAAATGAGTTGCCATTTGACGGGTTGTCTGCAGCCAGACTACCGCGGCTCGCAGCCATTATGCCGCCAACAGACTGCTTCTGGTTTAACCCGGAAGCATCATCCCGACCGATACCGGCAACGTCATTGTGGTAAATGGCATTTGCTGTTGGATCCCATAACAGGGTCGCATCGGATGCCACATAGTTGTTATCCAACTGCAAACCATATTTAAGTGCAAGATAAGTGTCAATTTGTAGCTGCTCAGCATCAGATACTGCACCCGTAAACACAATCAGTTCTGCGATATCAGAATCGTTGTAATCAGAACTCGGCACGTTGTTGGCCAACTGAAAATCATTAATTGAGGGAAAGGTAAACGATGAAACAGAAGCATCGGTAGAAACCAAATTACCATCGCGGTAAATGGCTTGCTTCGGTGTCGCTGATTCATACTCGAAACCCCACAGGTATGGCGTTCCAACTGACTCACTCCACGCTGCACTCAATCGAAAATCGCCGCTCGTAGTACCTGCATCCCAGTAAATGGTCGAAAGTGTATTAAACGGTACGTGTGCACTTACCCTGTCGCTTTGACCCACTTCCTGCTCTATAAACAGCCAGCTATCTGAAAGGGTGTTATGCTGCGCTACCACAAAGATATTCACATTGCTATGCGCTGTGTTCTCAAAAACACTCGGTGTATTCAACCCTTCACTGTTAGATGCATCAAAGGCTACAATCGGATTGTAATTCAGATCGGATGCAGCAAATGCCGGCAAGTTTGAAACCCCATTGGCCGCAGCATCACGTGCATTTCCACTCTGATCTGCCCATACAGAAATGTCTCCCGCAGACTCCGTAACCCCGGCATCCGACTTCAACCACAGCGCTAGATTTGACGCTACACCACCTGGTGCCGGCATGTTAGCCCCAAACGTGAAGAAGTCACCATTCGAAAAGTTGATTGTCGCGCTCGATGTGCCATCGCCATTATCACTCAGCAATGTCTCATCAGGAGAAGTAAAACTAGCGTTGTCGTCAGAGATCAGGTATGTAGCTCCATATGCATTCGGAATTCTTACCTCGACGGTACCTACACCATTTACTTCCTTAACCTTCCATTCACGCGCCATACGACGATTGGTGCTGGTACCGGCAAAGGCTTCGGTCAGCAGCGTGCTTCCGTTGTCATCGGCCCATGCCAGGAACTGCAAATCGCTCGAAAACGTGTTGACATTGGACGCGTTATCTGCTGCATAGCTGCCCAGGGCGATAGTAACGAACGCGCCGGCTTCGCTACTCATGGTTTGCTTCTGGTTCAGTCCAGAAGCATCATCGCGGCCAATTGCGGCAATGTGAAAGTCGTATGTACCTCCCAGTGCACGAACTACGGTGCCATCTGAAGCAAAATAATCGTGCCCGAGTGTGATGCCATATTTTATTGCGAGATAGGATTCTACTTCGTGCATTTCCTGGGTCGTCATGACCTGTGAATGGACCACCACCTCATAAATCTCACCGTTAAAGACGCCGCCTACCCCATCGTCACCGAGGCCACCAATTTCGAACGTGTTGGAAGTTGTTGGATCTTGATCTGCTGTAAACTGCAACAACTGTGTACCATTCCCAAACACGTACGAACCACTCGCTGCATCTTCGTCAAACTGGACTGTACCGATGGTTGGCACATCTGTTGGGAAAAGACCCAGCGCTGTGTCAAATGTGGGTCCATATCCTACCTCACCGTCAGTACCTGAGTGATTGCGGATTAGACGATCTCCGGAGCCGTCAAATTCGCCCCAGACAGGGCCGGCAGCAGCAGCAGTTGTCCGGTAGACGGCAAAAATGGTTGCGTCAGGTGCTGTTCCTGCATTGATATCGAGTGCCGTATCCAGGTAATCATCTGTCCCATCAAAAAGCAAAGCCGGATTGAAGTTCAAGCCGTTTGCCACATACATGGGCTGCAAGGTACCGCTTGCCTGCGTGGCGTTGTTGGAATTTGTACTCTGGTCCGCCCAGGCGCTCACAGCGCCAACGGATTCAGTGACACCCGCGTCAGCTTTGAGCCAGAGATCAAGGTTTGTGGAGACGCCACCGGGTGCCGTCTGCGCATGGGCTCCGTAAGGAAGCGCTAAAAACAGAAATGCTAATGCAAGTACGTAAAGATGCCGTTTCATGGCCAGGATGATTGGTTAAAAGAAAATTCTAACAATCACCGTATCGGCCAATGGCCATGATTATTTAACGCTTGCTAAAATAAGTTACCCAGTACGATTGTCGATCACTTGGCCAGTATCATTTTCTTTACGTGCACTTCGGTGCCGGCACGCATCTGGTACAAGTAAATGCCTGCCGCAAGGCCACTTGCCTCAAAGTGAACTTCATGTTTGCCGGCCTGCATTTCTTCATCCACCAGCACCTTAACCGGCCGGCCCAGTACATCGAACACACGAATTGAAACATGCACAGGCTCAGGAATATCGTACCCTATGGTTGTTTGTGGATTAAACGGGTTGGGATAATTCTGGTACAGATCAAAACTTTCAGGAATCTCCTCAATAAGCAGTTCAGGACTTTCTTGCGTTTTGCCAAGACTGTTGGCCGCTGCATCAAAACGCAGTACACGGTTGTGTGCGCTATCAACAATCCATACCTGGTCGCTCGCAGTGTCGATAAATACATCATGGACGCTATTGAACGAGGCATTGTCTACGAGGCCGTGCGAAGACGTAAAATCGGTTTGCCCCAGTACAGCATCAGCGGCAGCGCCATCAGCTTTGGCTGCGGCATCTTCATACCAGAGCACACGGTCATTCCAGCGATCAGCAACCCAGATACCGCCCTGGTTGTCACCATCAATGCCGGCATCCGGCCAGTGGAGCGTATTGGCCGCCAGCGTACTGCCTCTATTGACGCGCCAGGACGTAAAATCAGCCTGCCCAAGGACACCATCCGCATCAGCGCCGTTGGCTTTACTTGCCGCAGTATCAAAGCGCAGGATACGGCTATTGCCCGCATCTGTAACCCATAGCCGGCCGCTATTGTCGACAAACACGCCGGCCGGGTACGCAAGCGAGTTGATGTCTGTCTGGTTCTGCCATTCCAGGATTCGGGTTGTAAAATTGGCCTGTCCAAGGACGCCGTCTGCACCAGCGCCATCAGCTTTGGATGTAGCGCTGTCGTAACGCAGTACCCGATGATTCAACCAGTCCACTGCCCACAGCCGGCCACCACTATCCATGTAGAGGTCTTTTGGCCAGCGCAAAGAATTTGCCGCTACGTCTTGCCGGCGATTTTCTTCGTTCGAGATAAAATCAGCCTGTCCAAGAACGCCATCTGCATTTGCTCCATCACTTGCGCTTTCAGCATTGTCAAACCGAAGGATCCGGTGATTTTCGGAATCAGCCACGAACAGCGCACCACTGCTTGTTACAAAAATTCCACTTGGCGTATACATCGTATTTGCAGCTACTGTACTCCCACGGTTAGCACTGTTTGACGTGAAATCCGCCTGTCCTAACACCGCCTCAGCGGCACTTCCATCCATTGCAGCATTCACCGAACCCCACCGCAGAACGCGATGATTCTGGGTATCTGCGACAAACACTTTCCCGGAAGGCCCCATTGCAAAATAGCCAGGATTATTCAGGGTAGATGCTGAAATCCCCCCATTATTTTTGATTGAAGAATCGTAGTCGGGCTGCCCTAAAACCCCGTCGGCGGCAACCCCATCGGTCACGGGTGGGCCGACTGGCGCAAGATCATAATCCGTCAACAAGATCAGATAATCGTTATCAGCAATATCAACGCTGGAAAACGTAACAACATCCGAAGCAAAGCTTGTAGCGGCTATAATCTGGCGTGTGCCGTTGGAGGGATCTGTATCCGTATCGAGGACAAGTTGGAAATCAGCTGCTACAGTACCGGATACGGTTATGCCTGTCAAATCAAAAGTCAGCGCTAGCGTAGCCCCTGTATCTCCTGTTTCTTCAGCAAACCATACACGGGCGAGCCGGTCTGCTGAGTAAGCACCAACGGTGACGGCGCTCTCAGTCAGGGCACCATTGTCATGTCCCACAATCAAAAAGACCGCATCGCTGCTAAAGCTGTTTGCGTTCGACGCGTTGTCAGCAGCCAGTGCTCCGAGTGCAACGGTCATGATGCCGGCAGCGGCTTGCTTTTGGTTAAGCGCAGATTCGTCTTCTCTCGCGATACCAATCACATCGTTTTGATAGGGGGCATTGGCAGTGACATCCCACAGCGTTGATGCATCAGACGCAAGGTAATTATGCCCCAACGTGATTCCATATTTGATGGCCAGGTACGTTTGAATCTGCTGTTGCTCCGTATCAGACAAAGCGCCATTAAATGCGATCATCTCCGCGATATCTGCATCTATGAACTCAATACCACGGTAACTGCCAATTTGGAAAGCGTTTGTGCCGGCAAAGGTAAATGTACTTACCGTTGCGTCGGAAACCAGGGAAGTCCCATCTTTATAAATAGTCTGCACTGGCCCCGACGCCTCATATTCGAAGGCCCAGAGATATGGTGTTGCCAGGGATTCAGTCCAGCCTGTACTCAATCGATTATCACCTGTATTGGCCCCAGCATCCCAAAAAATGGTCAAATTACTCTGCCAGGGTATGTGGGCACTGACGCGGTCGCTAGAGCCAGAACCTTCACCAAATAAAAAGCTGTTAGCTAATGAATTGACTGTAGCTACGGCAAACAGGTTGATATTGCTGTGTGTATCGTTGCCGAATACACTACGTGACTCCAGCGACTCAGAATTGCTGTTATCAAACGCGATTGCTGGATTGTAGTGTATATCGATTGAGGAAACAGACGGCAAATTCGCTACGCCGGTCACAGCAGCATCCCGGCCTGAACCACTCTGATCTGCCCAGGTGGTAACATCACCTGCTGCCTCAGTTACGCCCACATCAGCACGAAGCCAGAGTTCAATATCCGTAAATACACCACCCGGAGAAGCTCCAACACCAAACGTGAAGTATTGCCCATCTGTGAAGTCCAGCGTTGCACTGCGCGTGCCATCGCCATTGTCGGTCAAGGCCACCTCGGTTGGCGAAGTCAGGGCGCTGCTGCTGCTTACAATCAGGTGGGTGGCGTCGTACGTATCGGGAATTTCAATTTCTACCGTTCCGACCGTGCCGACCTCCTCAACTTTCCAGATCCGGGCCATGCGGGTGAATACATCGGTGCCACTAAAATCAGTAGCGAGGTTTGTACTACCATTGTCGTGGCCCCACATCAAGAAGGATAGATCTGCACTAAAGGCGTTTGCGTTGCTGGCATTGTCGGCCGCCACTGCGCCCAGCCCGATCGACACTATGGATCCGCTCTCACTCACAGATTGCCGCTGATCCAGCACAGCTTCATCATCGCGGCCAATACCCGCTACATCGTTGTGATACGCGGTCTGCGCCGTGTAATCCCAAATGGTTGAACCATCTGAAGCCAGATAATTGTGCCCCAGCGTTATGCCATACTTTAAGGCCAGATAGCTTTCTACTTGTTCGCGCGCCGTTGTACTCAGTAACGCTGAATAAGCGATGACCTCGTAAATCGTTCCGTCAAACTCGTGGTTGCTGCTCCCTACTGATCCAATTTGAAGCGATGCTGAGGTTTGTGGATCATGGTTCGCGGTAAATTGCTGCCCCAGCGTACCATCTACATAAACAGCACTACCACTGGCTGCGTCTTCATCAAAAACGACTGTACTAAAAACAGCCTGCTCTGCCACAAATAACCCGGTGATGGTCAATCCGGCGCTGCCTGTGCTGACAACATTATCATACGAAGCATTGTCCCAGATAAATCGGTCCCAGTTGGTGTCGTCCTCTCCCCAAACACCGCCGGCGTTGTCTACATCAGGTTTATATACTGCAAGTAAGGTCAAGTCTGAAATGGTGCCGGCACTGATATCCATACCCGTATCCAGTACATCATCAGACCCATCGAAAGCAATACCCGGATTATAGTTCAGGGCATTCGATTGATAGTCGGGTTGAAATGAAGTTGTCCCTTGTGTTGCGTCATTTCCGTTTACGCTTTGATCTGCCCAACTGCTCACGTCGTTGGAAGACTCCGTGACTCCAGTATCTGCATCCAACCAGAGAATCAAGCTGGTAGACACACCGCCCGGCCCGGTTGTGCTTGTACCAAAGGTGAAAAATTCGCCATCGGAAAAGTTAACAGTGGTACTCATCGTACCATCCCCGTTATCTGTTAGCAGCGTTTCAGTCGGGGTGGTGAGTGCGCTACTGCTGCTTACAATGAGATGGGTTGCGCCATATGTATCAGGAATCTGGATTTCGACATTCCCAACTGTGTTGGTTTCTTCTACCTTCCAGATTCGCGCCATGCGGACATTGGTGCTTGTCCCACTGTATGCCGTAGCGACGTCTGTGCTTGCGTTATCATGGCCCCAAACCATGTAAGTCACATCTCCAGAAAAGCTATTTGCGTTGGAAGCATTGTCACTTGCAAGGGCACCCAGGCCAATGGCTACAATTCCACTGCTCTGGCTGGCAGACTGTTTCTGATTCAGTTCAGAATCATCGTCGCGACCAATGCCGGCAACGTCGTTATGATACGATGCATTGCTGGTTGCATCCCATAGTGTTGTGGCATCGCTGGCGATATAGGTTATAGGTAGTGAAAGTCCGTATTTCAACCCAAGATAGGACTGTATTTTCTGCTCGTCATTGCCGTTTGCATGGTCGGCAGTATAGACGATCATCTCAGCCAGTGTTCCGTTGTATTGATTAAAACTATCCCCAGAGCCGCTGCCATGCGCCCCAAGTTTAAAATTGCCTGTAGGCGCAGAAGACCAATTTTGCGATTCTGTGATGGGGGTACCAGCGTCCACGCTGAACGTCATCGTCGTGGTCCCCAAATCGTAATGCGCGTTGGCCATATAGGTACCACTCGGCACTGTTTCTGTCACAGATGCATTGTCACCAAACGACGCAGTCATCGTTCTTATGTAGAATCGTCCGCCGGTCTCGCTCGCGAGCAGGTGGTTATCCCCATCTGAATCGTTTTCATCGAGTATGTAGTACGCATGGATATCGGATGGCGCAGTAATCGGAGTTGTCGCAAAATCCAGGCGGTCATCGTCACTTTCATCAAAGGTGAAGACGGGGTTATAGTTGAGCCCACCAATGCTGTGATCTGCCCGCAAGGACGAAGAGGATTGTGAGGTTACAAATCCGTTGTTTGATTGGTCAACCCAGCAGCCCAGTGCATCATTTGTATCCGAACCCGTTAGCGCGGTAGTACAGCCATTGTCGCTAAAGACGCCGGCATCTGCTTTGAACCACATATTTAGATTTGCTGCCACGCCGCCGGGGCCGACACTGCTTGATCCAAACGAAAAATAGTCACCATCAGAGAAGTTAACGGTAGTACTCATTGTACCATCCCCATTATCTGTAAGCGCAGTTTCCGTTGGTGAAGTCAGCGAACTGCTGCTGCTTACAATCAAGTGCGTAGCGCTATAAGAATCAGGAATCTGGATTTCCACGGTCCCTACTGTGCTTGTCTCCTCCACTTTCCAAATACGAGCCATCCGCATGTTGATGCTGCTACCACTGAAGGCAGTTGCCAGGCTGGTGGTTGCATTGTCATGGCCCCAAACCATAAAGGCAAGATCGCCCGAGAAGCTATTTGCGTTTGATGCATTGTCAGTCGCAATTGCACCAAGTCCAATCTCAACAATCCCGCCTCCCTGGCTGGTTGACTGTTTTTGATTTAGCCCTGAGGCATCATCCCGGCCGATGCCGGCGACGTCGTTGTGGTATGTCGAATTTGCTGTGGCATCCCAAAGAGACGTTTCGTCTGAAGCCAGGTAATTGTGACTGATATGAATCCCATACTTGAGGGCCAGATAGGTGTCCACCTGGTACCGCTCGGTCTGCGACAGGACTACGTTAAATACAATTTGCTCTGCAATATCACCTTCCCAAAAGTAATTGCCTGAAGCCGACTCGGTGGCTCCTGCCCCTACACGATATGGACTGCCCGACCCCGTTGCGGTATCAAAGGTTGCCGTTGTCGAACTGCCCGTCTGGGCACCATCAACATAAAGGTACTTTTCGGCATCGCAGGCGCCTGTCTGCCCGCTAACACTCACGAGCTCAAAGCTATTGAACGTCACGCTTCCTCCCGTAATCGCATTCCAGCTACTACTCGCGGCAGTCCAAAA
>JBCCIM010000043.1 GCA_039111535.1 Bacteroidota bacterium
CGCTTTTATCTCCTTTCGCACAGGTCCTCCTGAATTTTATTCAGGAAAACGCTCCGATAAAAGCACCCACCGCACATCGCCACGCATTTGGTGGACGTCCACGCGCTAAATTGCTGAAAACGAATTAATCTTTGCTAGCTACTATTTTTCTGAACACCCCTGACACCGAACAAGGAATTTTGAATGTCGAAGGCTTAGAAAAATACCGTGCCTCGCAAATGTCATCCTGAGCTGTGCGAAGGATCTGTGGCAGAAAATGTACTTTTAGATACCAAACAGCGACTACTCGAGCGAAAGATGATCCGACTGGCAAGGCTGCTTGCGTATTGTATGAGTAAACTCCAAGTTAACGGACCCGTTCACAATTCTCCATAAGGCCTTTTTCATTTTGTGCCTACCTTTTGTTTGCCTACGTTCCCATCTTGGTTCGGAGCTTGATAAGCCTATCGATACTAAATTAACATGCAGCAGTTGGTGCTAGAAACGACAACCAAAACACCATACCCAGATCCTTCGCACGGCTCAGGATGACATTTACAGGGCAAGCTGCCAACCTACATCAGTTGTGCAATAAGCTGCATCCATACCTTGCCCTGTAACTTCTCGCTGCTCAAACACTACTCATGGGCATCAATACCAAAAAAAGGCGCAACTATGTGGCAATCAATTGTAGGCTGGTTTATGGGGCTTGGGGCGCAGTATGGCGTCAATCCTATTATTTTCGGGAGTATCTATGTTGGGGCGATTCCGTTTTTCACGCTGAGCCTTGGGTGGTTTATTCGTAATCTGAAGCAGAAAAAACCTATTGCTATCCCTGCCCTATCTGCCGGCTTCTTTTTCATCTCAGCTTACCTGTATCTCCTTATTGCCGGCCAAAACATACCCGTATGGGTGTACGGTGTAGTTGCGTTGCTTATTATTTTTGGCGTATACACTACCGTTAACAAGGTGCGTGCGCAGATCGCGCAAGACCAGGCCTAAAGACGCCACCAGACACTCCTTCCATCTATAATTCTGATATTTTCATGGCATACGACTACGACGTCATCGTAATTGGCGGCGGTGCAGCTGGGCTCACTGCATCCGGAATGGCGGCTAACTTTGGCGCAAAAACGCTCATGCTGGAGCGTCACAGGCTGGGCGGCGACTGTACCTGGACGGGGTGCGTCCCGAGTAAAGCAATCCTTAAAGCTGCAAAGGTTGCCCACCATGTACGCGAAGCAAATGCCTATGGCCTGACCGACCACCCGGTTGAAGTTGATTTTGCCCGCGTGATGCAGCGCGTACACCATATCCGGGATGAAGTCTATGAAGATGCTGACCGGCCTGAAATCTATACCAATATGGGGGTGGATGTGATGGAAGCAGAAGCTTCTTTTGTCGATGATCACACGCTCGCATTAAAAACGTCAGAAGGTACAAAGCGGCTCAGTAGTCGATTCATCGTTATTGCTGCCGGCGCCAGCGCTTTTGTGCCCCCCATCGAAGGCATACAAGACACGCCCCACTTGACCAACGAATCCCTTTTCGAAATCGACACGCTGCCCAAACGCTTTGCCATTGTCGGCGGTGGTCCGATCGGGACGGAAATGTCACAGGCATTCAACCGCCTGGGTAGCGAAGTTTACGTACTGGAACGTGGCGCGCAGATTATGGGCAACGACGACACAGAGTTGGCCGGCATGCTGCAATCCCGGCTGGCAAAAGAAGGGGTTAATTATGTGCTAAACGCAAGCGTACAACAACTCTCAAAATCAGTCGGAGGCGTTACCCTGGCCTATAAATCGGGCGAAGAGACCAAAAAACTGGAAGTTGACCAGGTATTGCTGGCCACGGGGCGGCGGCCCAACGTAGCCGGCCTCAACCTTGAAGCAGCCGGCGTCACTTACACCACGCGAGGTATTCCTGTCAATGAAAAATGCCGCACAAACAGACGGCACATTTATGCAATAGGCGATATCGCCGGCCGATACCAATTTACACACATGAGCGAGCACATGGCTAAAGTGGCCGTGACCAATATGCTCCTGAAAGTGCCGATGAAAATCGACATGAAACATGTACCCTGGGTGACCTATACCGACCCGGAGCTCGGCCATGTCGGCGCAACCCAAAAAGAGCTGAAGGAAAAAGGCATCAACTACGAAGTCTATGCCTTCCCCTATACCAAAGTAGACCGGGCCGTTACGGAAAGCGAAACAACCGGAATGATCAAGGTCTACGCCAAAAAGTTCAACGGCAAAATCCTGGGTGTTGATGTATTGGGCACAAGCGCCGGCGAACTCATCAGCGAATACGGTCTTGCTATGCGAAATGGACTAACACTCCGGCACATGGCAGATACCATCCACGCCTATCCAACCTACGGCCTCGGGGCCCGACGCGCAGCGGATCAGTGGTACGTGCGCAAACAGTCTGCCGGCCTGGTGAAATTCCTGAAGTTCATCTTCCGCTACCGTGGCCCTGTGAATGAGTATGTGCCAGGGACGATTGTGTAGCCTGTTTTTTTGTAGAACACAAAAGGCCCGCGCTTGAAACGCGGGCCTTTTCGTATTTAGTTCATTTCTACGCTTAGCCTCTCGGCCGCAGTGGTCGCATCATCAATTCGGAAATCAAGTAATTGTCTGGCGCTTCCAATACATGAACCAATGTGCGGGCAATGTCGATAGACTGCATCGGATTAGGGGCACCTGTTGTGCCGGCAACTGAGCCAAACTCTGTTGCAATAGAACCCGGGTACATGCAGGTTACTTTTACACCATCATTACGCACCTCTTTCATGAGGGCTTCGCTGAAGCCGCGGAGTCCAAATTTGGTGGCATTGTACCCTGTAAGGTTTGGATTACCCACAAGGCCGGCAACCGACGCAATATTTACAATGTGGCCGCCAAATCCTGATGCTTCATTCTGCGCTTTCATTGCTGGCAGTACTGCTTTCGAAAAGAGGAATACGCCACGCAGGTTTGTATCCATCTGCACATCCCACTGCTCGAGGCTCATTTCACCGATAGGGCCAAACTGCCCAAGGCCGGCGTTGTTAACAAGCACATCGATACGCCCCTGCTCGTCCATTACCTGTTGGATGGCCGCAGCAACCTGCTCAGGTTCACGTACATCTCCACCAACCGGATGAAAATGATCACCTAGCTCTGCTTGCAATGCTTCAAGTTTTGCAACCCGGCGCGCTGTACCATATACATGCACCCCTTTACCAACCAACGCGCGCGCAAAATCAGCCCCAAGGCCGGCGCTGGCTCCTGTAACAATTGCAACTTTATCCTTAAGAGTCATACTTGTTTGGATGTATTTATGAATCGTTTTTAATTGCCTACGGTGTAAATTGGCTACACCATTTATTGCTGCTTGCTATACCGCTCGTTGTTTATGCAGTGGGCTACATAAAACCAAGAGAGGGTAACGCAGTTAGACGGGTTTTATTCCTCAGTTACATCTTGTTAACAGACCAGTGCCTGGGCATAGCCTGTCGCGCACCGTACAGTCATTTGTCATGGAGCACCTCGAACAGCCTCCCGCTGAAATAATACGCCTGCTTACCCCGTTTCTTTCTACGGAACGGATGGCCCGGCTGGCAGACGTCATTTCCAGGCGAACGGATACGGTGGTCACCGTTATAGAAGGCCTTATCAACTTTGGCAACGTAAGCGCCGTTATGCGCAGCGCTGAAGCCCTCGGTTTCCATAAGTTTCACATCATTGAGGGAGATGCTGCATTCAAAAACTCCCAGCGCACAAGTCAGGGTGCAGACAAATGGCTGGACGTTTCCAAATGGTCCACTCCTGCAGCCTGTATCCCCACCCTGCAAGCGCAGGGATACAACGTAGTTGCAACCCATCTTGATGAGACAGCAGTGAACATCGACGAAATTGATTTCACCAAACCTACCGCCCTGGTATTTGGCAATGAGGCCGATGGCGTAAGCGACGCACTACTTGAACTTGCGGATCAACGGTGCATCATTCCAATGGCGGGATTTGTGCAGAGCTTCAACATTTCGGTGGCAGCAGCAGTTGCGCTCTACCATGCATACCATGACCGCATGAGCCGGCAAGGCTTCCACGGCGACCTCGGCGAAGCAGCGCAGGAAGCACTCCTGGCTTCGTATTGCTACAGGAGCGTCAATCACGCAGATGATATCCTCCTTAAAATCAGGGAAGGCTAGCAGATTTCAGCTTTATCACACCCCACTGTACGCCCTTATTATTTACAGGGATTGCAAATTATTTACCATTTCTGGAGCCATAACCGATACTTGCGCGTAATAACGAGGCTAATCACTCATACCTGACACTGTTTCCATGAAACTGGAACGCATCCAAACCGTCCAGCGCCTGCCCATCCAAATCGAAGAGGCCTGGGACTTTTTCACAAGCCCGAAAAATCTCCGGTTAACCACGCCGCACTGGCTTGACCTGCGCCTGAATACAGAGCCCCCCGAGTATTTACACCCAGGCATGATCGTAAGCGCCACTATCCGGCCGTTTCCCGTGATAACAAGTAGCTGGATTTCTGAGCTGACACATATACGTCCGCCGCAGTTTTATATCACAGAGCAGCGCGTCGGCCCGTTTAAAATGTGGCACCACGAGCATCATTTCAGATCGATCGACGGGGGGGTTGAGGTAGAAGACATTATCCTGTACGGCATGCGTTATGGCATGCTTGGTGCTTTTTTCCATAATGTATACGTACGAAAGAAACTGCACGAGGCCTTCTCGTTTCGAGCACAGGCCCTTGAGCAACGTTTTGGTTCGCTCACGAAGCCGCGTCCAAAAGAAGTTGCTAAACCAACCATTTCGGATGTTTTCGAGCAGCAAAGACCACAACCTGTTCAACAACAGCCGCAAAAGCCGCAGCCCAAGCGATATCCTTCTCTGCAGCCGCCAGACGAACAAGTACCCAATCTTCGCCCCAAGCAGCCGGCCCAACAAACCCCAAATCTTCGTCCGAAACCACCGGTACAGCAGCCGCCCAAACCTCAGCCTGCCGCAAATAAGCCGCGCCCAGCGCCAAAACCTGACCAGCAGGCCGGCGCAAAACCGGGACAGCAGCCAGGCAAACCTGTGCCGCAAAAAGTCACACTTGATGACATTTTCCGGGGTACGGAAGATTAATGGCATCTGCGTCTGCCCAAAACTTCAACCGGCACGTGGCATGGACCAGTGATGAGCCGCTTGGACTTGAGGTCGATTTTGCGGAAGGGGCTTACATCTATCTCAAAGATGGCCGGCGGATCATAGACTTGATTAGTGGCATTGCCGTATCATCCCTGGGTCACCGTCACCCTGAAGTTGTTGCCGCCATTCACAAACAGGTTGACCGCCATCTGCACGTCATGGTTTATGGCGAATTTGTTCAAAATGCGCAGGCTGACTTTGCGGCACTTTTGGCTGCCCAGTTACCGCCGGCCCTGCAAGTTGCCTACTTCACCATGTCGGGTACAGAAGCCAATGAAGGGGCGCTAAAACTGGCAAAGAAGTACACGGGCCGCACAAAAATGGTGGCATTTGAGCGCTCGTACCATGGCGATACACACGGCTCACTCTCTGTCACGGGCCGGCAAGTCTACCAAGACCCTTTTCGCCCGTTGCTCCCAGACGTGACCTTCCTCCCCTTCAACGAAATTGAGGCCCTTGAGGCCATCAACACCGACACAGCATGCGTTATCACGGAACCGATCCAGGGAGAAGGTGGCATTCGGGTACCCGACGATGCATGGATGCAGGCCCTCCGCCAACGGTGTACGGATACAGGGGCCTTGCTGATCTTTGATGAAATACAGACCGGATTTGGACGTACGGGCTCTCTGTTTGCCTTCGAGGGATTTGGCGTTGTCCCGGATATTCTAACGCTTGCAAAAGCAATGGCCGGCGGCATGCCATTGGGTACCTTTGTATCAAGCCCCGAAATTATGCAGGCTTTTCGCAACAACCCGCCACTTAGCCATGTGACAACATTTGGCGGCCATCCCGTATCTTGCGCTGCTGCAGAAGCTAACCTGAAGGTTTTGCTCAATCAGAACCTCGCTGTACGCGCACAGAAAATAGGGCAGCATATACGCAACAAACTGGTTCATAGGCAGATTAAAGAGGTACGTGGGCGTGGAGCCATGCTGGGCATGGATCTGATTAACGCTGAAGTAACTGCAGCCATGGTAACGTACTGCCTCGAAAAAGGCGTATTGCTTGGCTGGACCCTCCATGCTAATTCACTGGTCAGGATTGCACCACCACTTACAATCCCGTTTGATGTCCTCGATGAAGCATTGACCATTATATGTGATGCCCTCGACCAAACCACCTGACGGTTTTATCCCAGTTGTTGCTTGCAAATAGTAGTTTATTGTTGATCAATCTTTTTGGAACCATGGATCTACTCAGACAGCATTTTCTCAAATCCCTTGCATTGGGGCTCACCATGCTGTTTTTCGCCGGCTGCGCCTCTTCAGGCAAGCTTCTTGAAAAAGCCACCGAAGCTGAAGAACAAGGCCGGTACAAACAAGCCGCAGCGTATTACATTGGTGTGCTGGAAAAAGAATCAGACTGGGATGACCTGCGCGATGACCTCATGCGCGTAGGTACCATCGCCGTTGACAACCTGCTGGAAAAAGCAAATCAGCTGGAAGAAACAGGTGAATTTGACGACGCCATCACCAGCCTGAATGAATTGGATGATTTGAAAGCGGATGCTATGGGTGTAGGCGTCAGCCTCTCGGTACCTGCTGACTACGAAGAATACAAAGAACGCCTAAGCGAAGCCGCCATTCTCTCGCTGATCCGCAAAGGAGAGCGCGCTGAAGAAGAAGGTGAATGGGAAGATGCCATTGAGATTTACGAACTGGTCACCAAGAAATACACGCTGAGCGTTGATCAGGACGAAGAAATGTTGCTCTCGCAGGCCCGCGTATTTGGTAAATGGGCTGAGCAAGATATTGAACAGGGGCGGTATCGCCGCGGCTTCGACCGGGCAGCGGAAGCGATTGGTGTACTGGGTGAAGACCACCCGCGCGCCGGCGCTGCGTTCGACCTCCAGGATCGCGCCATTGATGAAGGCACCCGTTTTGTCGCCTTCCTCCCCATCTGGCAAACTGATGATGTAAACGATGCTGCACCAGGCGGGCTCATCGAAGAAATTGATGACCTCCTGCAGTATGACTACTGGGCCAACCCGCCACTTTTCATTGAACCGGCAGACCCAACCCAGCTTCGTCGCGAATTGCGCCGGCTCCGCTATGACGACCGCCTTATCACCCGCTCAGAGGCATCCAACATTGGCAACGTTGTTGAAGCAGACTACGTGGTACTCACCCAGGCTGTGCTTTTCAACTTTGAAGAGCGCAAAATGCGTGAGAAGACCAAAAAGACAAAAACCAACGGCCGCAATAGCCAGGACACCACGTACATAGAGCAGAGTTTCACCGGCCAGCTTGAAGCCGAAATCGAGTACCGCATTATCAATGTAGAAACGCGCAGGGAAGTTGCTGACGGCAGCGTAACCGCATCTTCTTCATCAAAAATGAAGCGCGGTGTATACACGGGCGACTATCGTGACCTGGACCTCTCTCGTAGTGAGCGCAAGCTTTTCGACGACGAAGAAATTGACCTTGCCCTCAGAGAACTGGAAGACGATGTTATTGATGACATCACCCCGGCCCTGGCAGATGAGGTATTCAAAGAAATACTTGAACGGATAGAGTAACGAGATGGGTTGGCTTAAAGATGCGGTCATAGACATTGCGGTTACAGTACTGATTGTGCTTGTAACCGTCAATGCTTTGCCTGAATGGGCAGACTGGATTATCCTGATATACACACCTTTCATTCTGG
Source organism: Bacteroidota bacterium (assembly GCA_039111535.1). Lineage (NCBI taxonomy): Bacteria > Pseudomonadati > Bacteroidota > Bacteroidota bacterium. Next base: position 7,845 of record JBCCIM010000043.1, read on the forward strand.
TGCTAAAGGCCATTACTTTCTTTGGGGGTATTCAGATGAAGAAACCCAAAGGAGCAGACGCCCCGCCTGTTTGGTTCTTTCATGCACTTTATGCAATCAATGTAGCAGCACTGCTCTATAGCCAATGGTGGCTTGTTGGTGGTCAATGGGTATTGATATGGCTGCTTTCCTTTCTCATCGAAAAGCCGGCTACTAACTAGACAGGCTTCACAAGCAGCACATGGTAACCAACTATTTCACGCTGAAGGCACTTGCTGAATCCTGGTCAGCGGAAATGACCGGTTGTATTGTAGGTGATGTTTATTCCCAATCACGCGACGAACTCACCATCGCGCTGGCATCCAAATCTGACACCTGGATGCTGCGCGCCTCAACCCACCCATCGCTGCAATTTATTTTCAGGAGTGCCGGGTACAACAAAGCGCGACGGAATGTAGCTGCACTCTTTCCTGGTGTGCTCGACAAATCCATCCAGCACATCAGCCTCGCTGAACGCGACCGCGTTTTGTTTATCACCTTCGAGGACAACACCCGACTCCAGTTTACCCTCTTTGGTCCACGGGCCAATGTCTTACATGTCGGCCCGGATAACGTCATCCTGGACGCGTTCCAGCGCAAAGAGCAGTTGGTTGGTACAGCGGCACCCCCGACGCGACCAGCAGCTGTTGTAGATACTTTAGCGGCGCTTAAAGCACGTTGGCATATTGACAAGAAAACAACCACGCGCGCAGTTACTTCCGCATTTCCTTTTTTCAATGCAGACCTCGCACGAGAGGTTGTACACCAGGCCGGCCCCTTGCCGGCAAATCCCGCAGACGTCGATGCATCCGGTTTAGCCAGCATTTTTAAAGCTGCAAGCGACCTTGCGCAACAGCTCACCTCACCTGCCCCCATAATCTACTGGCAAGGAAAGCGTGCGGTCCAGTTTGCGCTGGTCCCGCTAAACCAACAGACGGATACCCGCGAAGAACCGTTTGAGACCGTTGACAAGGCTGTAACCATTTACGTCCGCCGACGCCTCGGCCAACGCGCGTTTGATGCCGTATACTTGCCACTGGAAAAAGCCCTCACAGCAGCACGAGACAACCACGCCGCCCGGCTTGAAACCATGCTTACCTCGCTCAGCGAGGGCAGCCGCGCAGACAAATACGAACGCTGGGGGCACCTGCTCATGGCAGCACAGGCCGACGTACCGCAACAAACCGAAGAAGTAACGCTGCCAGACCTTTTTGCAAACAACGAAGCGGTGACAATACCGCTCGACCCCGCACTGACAGCTGTAGAAAATGCACAACGGTATTATGAGAAAGCCCGCAAAACGCGGCAGGCACGGGTACATGCAGAAGAGCGGCTTGCGATAACCGAACAACGCCAAATGGAAGCAGCTTCGTTGCTGGAAGCCTTACAGACCAAAGAGACACGCGCCGACGTGGAGAAGTTTGAAAAAGCCAACAAAGACAAACTGGCGTATTTCCTGGGCCATCAAAGTTCAAACCAGCCGCAAATTCCCTTTCGTCGATTCCCTCTATCAGCCGGCTATGAAGTGTGGGTAGGTAAAAACGCAAAGCAGAACGACGCCCTTACGTTTCAATATGCGCGGAAATTCGATTTTTGGATGCACGCGCGCGGTGTCCCCGGATCACATGCCGTGCTGCGCCGGCCCGGACGAACAGCAACACCCGGCAAACATATTCTCGAACAGGCCGCGGGTATAGCAGCCTACTACAGCAAAGCACGTGGCAGCGCACTGGTACCCGTAATTATTACCGAAAGAAAGTATGTCCGTAAACCCCGTGGCGCCGCTGCCGGCGCTGTGCTTGTGGAAAAAGAACAGGTTTTACTCGTAGAGCCCATCTTGCCCGACTGAGGTGTACGGAACATTAAACAGGGATTCCATTTAATTTGCCCAAATCATCACAGTAATTTCCTCTCGTGGCAGGGCCCGATGTAACGATATAAGTTCGGCTGCTGCGTCTACATTGTAATCATAGCCCATTGCCGGCGCTTGGGTGCGCTATTATTCCAAGAATTAGTCTTTTCACGCACCCAGACTTGTATTGATTGACCCCTTCACGCATCAGCGGCCATATATTCAGGCCCTATTTTAAACATTGAATTAAGCATAATTATACATCATGAATTGGTGGGAAGCGGCGCTGTTAGGACTGATCCAGGGTTTAACCGAGTTTTTACCTATCTCATCTTCAGGTCACCTGGTCCTGGGTAAATACTTGCTGGGGCTGACAGATGCAGCAGCAGACAATGTAACCTTCGAAGTATTTGTCCACTTTGGCACAGCCCTGAGTATTTTGACGGTTTACAAAGACCGCATCTTGAAAATTATTACCGGCACATTGGGCGCACTTGTGAAACCTGGTAAAATTGTGCAGTCCTACCAGGAAAACGACGCGTTTCGAACAGCGATGTATATTCTGATTACGCTTGTGCCAACAGGTATTACCTACATTTTTTTGAAGGACTTCTTCGAAGCAAAGTTTAATGACCCACGCTTTGTTTGCGGGATGTTGTTTGTTACAGGCATTTTGCTGTTGCTCACCTTGTTAAGGAAAAATCCCCAGGGAAAAATGACAGCACTCAAAGCCGTTGTGACCGGCATTGCGCAATCAGCAGCCATGATCCCCGGAATATCGAGATCCGGCTCAACGATCTGCGCTGCGTTGTATCAGAATGTGTCGCCCCAACGGGCTGCCGACTTTTCGTTTCTAATGCTGCTGCCTGTTGTGCTTGGTGCAACCCTGATCCAGGGGCTTGAAATCCTGGAGCACGGATTTACACTGGGATGGGCACCATTGGTGATTGGAACCGTTGTAGCTTATGTATCAGGCATCATCGCCATCAAAATGATGCTCGATTTTGTTCGGCGCGGTAATCTGCAGTATTTTGCCTATTACTGCTTTGCTGCCGGCGCCCTCGGATTGTGGTTGATCCCTTAATCCAACAAAAAAAGCTACACTTACCTGATGCGCCTAAAGAATAAATACAATATATTTGCTGGCTCGAATCATTATTTATACTAACTCACAGACTGGCTTGCCCCGGTAACTCCCGACTGCATATTCATCCTCACGCTCTGTGGGTGATGCCCTCGATTTTAGATTATTCCAGCCAATCCGATTAAGAGGGTTGGTCCCATTTATGCAAGCCCCTCTCGCTAACTGTCTATAATTCTCATGGGATTTCGCATCTTCGTTGTTGACGACGATCGCCACTACGCCCGCATGATCAGCTACCATCTGGACAAAAATCCAGATTATACGGTAACGGTCTTTGCCGATGGCCAAGAAGTGCTCGACAAACTTGATGATCAACCTCACCTCCTCGTACTGGACATTATGATGCCCGGCATTGGTGGAATTGAGACGCTCAAAAAAATCAAGGAAAAACTACCCGACGTACCTGTCATCATGGTATCAGCGCAGGGGGTGGTAGATACCGCCGTTGAAGCCATGAAAGAAGGGGCTTACGATTATATCACCAAGGGACGCGACGACCTGAACAAGTTGTCTATTGTTGTTAAAAACGCCCTTGAGAAAGTATCGCTGGCCCAAGAACTGGAGTCTTTACGCGAAGAGGTTACTTCCCAGTATGGCATTGAAGGCATCATTGGTGAAAGCCAGGCCATGCAATCTTCCTATCGCCTTATCCACAAAACCTTGCGAGGTGACCTTACGGTAGCCATTCAGGGAGAGAGTGGTACGGGTAAAGAACTTGTTGCACGTGCCATCCATTTCAACTCACCGCGCAAAAACGGGACGTTCGTCGTGGTCAACTGTGCGGCCATTCCCCGTGAGTTGATGGAGAGCGAGTTTTTCGGACACGAAAAAGGCTCGTTTACCGGTGCGCACGCCAGAAAAATTGGTAAGTTTGAACAGGCACACGGCGGTACCATCTTCCTCGACGAAATTGGCGAACTGGACCTCGACTTGCAGGCAAAGCTGCTTCGTGCGCTTCAGAACTACGAAATCCAGCGCGTTGGCGGAAATGAAACCATCAAGTTTGACGCCCGCGTTATTTCGGCGACAAACAGGGATATCATCCCCATGATTCGCAAAGGCAAGTTCAGAGAAGACCTGTACTACCGCCTGTTCCAGTTCCCGATTCACCTGCCCCCACTCAGGGAGCGGGAGAAAGATGTGATTTTGCTTGCCAATCACTTCCTGAAAAGCTACCTCAAGTCACATCCTGAGTTTAAAGGCAAAACCCTTTCTTCTGAAGCCCGCCGTGCCATCCTTAATTATAAATGGCCAGGGAACGTGCGCGAGATGAAGAGTGCTATTGAGCGGGCAATCCTGATTTCGGATGCAAACGAGATCAGTGTTAATGACATGATGCTCAATGCGCGCACTATGATTTCGCCATGGGAAGAACGCTCTCAGCACACCATGCAGGAGTCAAGCTATGCGCCGGCAACGCAACCTCTGAACGGAGAACACGGTATAGTGGAAGAATCCGCAGACGCGATAGCCGGCATTTCGCTCGGAGGCAATGGCAACGCAATTGTCTCTCTTGAAGAGATCAAACATAAAGCTGTTGAACGCGCTTATCGTATCTGTGATGGGAATGTGGACAAGGCAGCCGTAGAACTTGGCATTGGCCGGGCTACCATGTACAGACTCCTCAAAAAGTACGAGCTGATTGGCTAGAACCATCGAGACCTTTGCGTAACCATTGTAATTACGCGGATTCGGGCTTATTCTTGCGTATTGTCAGACTCGCCTCTCAGTATTCAACACTCGGCACCTGATCTGTATGAGATTAAGCCCCTACGAAAAAGAAGTCCAACGCGAAATTGAGCAATGGCAGCACGGAGAAGCTTCACTTTTGGTGAAAGCACTCAGCTGGGCGATGCAACCCATGGACTGGGTAGTGAATCAGGTTGTCCCAGAGGACATGCTCGATCAGGCAAGTACTGCCGTCGAGCAATTCCTCTCAGTGCTGAACAATGCATCCGAGTGGACTTACGATGCTGACGACTTGCTCAAACGCGCGCAGGAAAGGGGCCTGGAAGCTGAAACGATCGCCGACTTGCGCGACCAGCCACTCGAAACGCTTGATGAACTGGCCAAGGGGCTTTTTACGCAGAATGCCATGCTGGCAGCCATCGAAGGTGGTGGTACCGGACTTGGTGGCGCGGTACTTATTGCGGCTGATATTCCCTTGCTCTTCGGCATTAACTTTCGTCTGATTCAGCAAATTGGCGCTACTTACTGGTTTGAACTCAAAGGGCCCGATTTTCAACCGCTTGTCCTGTCGATTTTCAACGTAGCTGCCTCGGGAGAAACCCGCTCAAAAAACGACGCTATCCGTGAAATCAGTGTTGCCGGCGCCGCATTTGCCAATGACCTGAATTACAAAGGCCGGGTAACGGGCACGCTACGCGACCAAAACAGGCACTTGCCGCGGGAAATTGCGAAGAACATTGTCGGCCGTAAAATTGCACAAACCATCCCCATCGCCGGCGCTGCTGTAGGCGCTGGAATTAACTACTGGTTTACAACAGAAACAGCGGAAACAACCTATATGCTTTTCCGCGCGCTGTACCTGGAACGCAAAGAAAGAATCTAATCGCCCACTTGTTGGTTTCTAGTTGCGCTTTTGTCGATTTTAGCCGGCATTAACCCCGCCTTTGCGGTGTGTTGGCTTTACGACGCCATTCAGTAATTAGCAGCCAGAATCCATGTCGCTCGTCGCCATTGTAGGCCGGCCCAACGTTGGCAAGTCCACCTTATTCAATCGGCTTACGGAAGTTAAACAAGCCATCGTGCACGATGAGCCGGGCGTTACCCGTGACCGCATCTACGGACAGGTAGAATGGAACGGCGTGGTCTTCTCGCTTACCGATACAGGCGGCTACGTCTCCGACTCCTCAGACCGCTTTGAAGCCGCCATCCGCGAACAGGTAGAACTGGCCACCGAAGAAGCTGACTTGCTGTTGATGGTTGTGGATGTAGAAACCGGCATTACGGACCTTGACCAGTCTGTTGCCCAAATGCTTAGGAGAACACAGAAACCCGTCATTCTGCTCGCCAACAAAGCCGACAACAAAGAACGCCGGTGGGATGCCAACGTGTTTTATCAACTCGGCATCCCCGACGTATTCCCGGTCAGTTCGATCAATGGCTCGGGTACGGGCGAAGTGCTGGATGCGATTGTCGAAAACCTGCCGCCACCGCCACCCGAGGGTAAAAATGACGACAGGCCACACATTGCATTGATTGGCCGGCCGAACGTGGGCAAGTCGTCTATATCCAATGCGCTGCTGAACCAGAACCGGTCGATTGTAACTGAAATTAGTGGCACCACACGCGACTCTATCAACTCGGTAATGAAATACCACGGGCAGGAAATTGTCCTGGTAGACACGGCCGGCTTGCGCCGAAAGGCACGCGTGAAGGAAAATGTAGAGTTTTACGCCAACCTGAGGACCGAGCGGGCCATTCAGCACTGCGATGTTGCCGTGCTCCTGCTCGACGCAACCCAGGGCCTCGAAGCCCAGGATATTCGGGTGCTCAAACAGGCTGAAACCATGTCAAAAGGCCTTGTGCTGGCCATCAACAAGTGGGATCTGATCGAGAAGGAAACCAATACCGAACGTGATTACATGCGGTTGATTAAAGAGCGGTTGAAAACGCTCGATTATGTCCCCATTGTCACTGTTTCAGCATTGACCAAACAAAGGCTGCATAAACTGATAGACCGGGCGCTTGCCGTTCACCAACAGCGCGGCTACCGGGTCCCCACCAGCAAACTGAACGATGCACTTCGTGCAGCAGTTGAACGCACACCGCCGCCGTACTACCGCAACAGGCCTGTCAAAATCAAGTACGCAACCCAGATCCGTGAAAACCCGCCCGTAATTACCTTTTTCTGTAATTACCCAAAAGGGGTGCGCGAGCCCTACCAGCGGTATCTCGCCAACAGGTTGCGCGAATCGTTTAATTTTGAAGGCGTGCCGCTCAAATTGACCTTCAAATCCAAATCTTAGCCGGCTACTTCCGCATGTTTCCTCTTGACGGCCAGACCTTGCATTTTGCAAGCATGTAACACATCAAGCCTAAAAAAAATCAAACAGAGGCGTGCGCATCCAAAATAATTACATTCGGAAGCGCTATTTGGTTTATTTACCCCTTTACAGTTGGTTGTTATTTATTAGATTCTGGCTTATATACTAAATCAGCCACCTGAATCGTTACACTCAAGACGACCATCTCTTAGTTGTCGCGCTTTCTTGAAGTGTAGTATAAGCAAGGGACTTTACTTTAGACCCTGGAATAAAGCATGTCGGCTAAAGGTCTAACATATGAGCAGTTGGAGACGTCGTTTAAACACGGCAATTTCAAACCTGTGTACTTTTTGTACGGCTCCGAACGGTTTTTAATGAATCAGCTGCAATCCTTGCTGATCGAAAAGGCCCTGGCACCGCATGAACGCGATTTCAACTTTGACCTCTTATATGGTCCGGAGGCAGACGCAAACCAGGTTATTGGTCTGTGCGCGAGCTTTCCTGCAATGGCCCAACGACGCGTGGTGATCGTCAGAGACTTCGAACAGCTGAAGGATAACAAGCGATTTTCGCATTATGCAAAGCAACCCAACCCCTCCACTATAGTCTTGTTACTGTGCGGCAAAAAGCCAAACCTGTCGACACAGCCATACCGAGACTTGAAAGCCAATGCAGCTTGGGGCGAATTCAAGCCCCTTTATGACAACCAGGTGCCGGGCTGGATTAGCAAGCGCCTGAAAACTCGTCAGGTCCAAGCTGACGCAATGGCAATACAGCGACTGTCCGATTATCTGGGCACTGACCTGCAAGCCATAGAGTCAGAAATAGACAAACTTGTCACATATTGTGGCGGAAAACCGCAAATTACGGGGGATGACATCGTGCGAGCCAGCGGCCAAACGCGCGATTTTAATGTATTTGAGTTGCAAAAAGCAATTGGTGAAGCACGACATAATGACGCACAAAATATCACGGAACAGTTGTTGCGCCAAGCTTCAAACAAACGCGGTGAAGCGCTGATGATTGTTTCAGTACTCACCTCGTACTTCACGAAACTCTGGAAGCTGACGTATTTTCAGCACAAGAATGTGCCAGAAAAATCGCTGTCTTCGCGGGTAGGTGTTTCACCTTATTTCATAAAAGAGTATTTGAAAAGTCTGCGTTTTTACAACAGAAACGCGATTGCCGGCGCTTTTGCCACGTTACTTGCTGCAGATTATGAATTAAAAGGAGGAGCGAACAGAGACACGCAACTGATACTAACTTTACTCCTTAGGCGATTGGTACCAAACGCCTTACCTAACAATCCGCGAAATACCGTCGTTCGCCGATGATGTAACGATAGTATGTTCAGATTGTACACATATTCGTAACAAGTTGTGTACGACCCGCACAGATTCAAGCAAGCCTGATATGCCAAAATCATTAGCAAAGAAAAATCGCAAGCGTAGCCCTCGTAAAACGGCCCCCCATAGCCATTACGAGATGCTCGTTGATATGAGCGATGAGGACTTAATGTCCTTTTTCCAGGCAGGAACCGTAGAGGCTTTTGACCTGCTCGTAAGCAGATACAAAGATCCGCTTACGAATTATATTTATCGCTTCCTCGGTGACATGAAGGAGTGCGAAGATCTGCTGCAAGAAACGTTTCTCCGCGTTTACCGCAACCGCCATTCTTATCGGCGCATTGCGAAGTTTTCGACCTGGTTGTATACCATTGCAGGTAACCTTGCGCGGTCTGAATACCGCAAACGCAAGCGCCGCCGGCTCTACTCCTTGCAGTCTGTCAACCGCGATGAAGAAGAGTTCGAGGTAGAGATTCCAGATGAAACATTCTCTCCGGACAGGCATACCGAGAGTACCATCCAAGATTATTATATTCAGGAAGCGCTCAAACAAATACCTGAAGAATTCCGAGAAGTAGTTGTTCTACGTGATGTACAGCAGCTTGCTTATGAGGAAATCGCCGAAATCACCGGATTGCCTATGGGCACGGTCAAGAGTCGAATCAATCGTGGTCGAACGAAACTTCAGGCGCTTCTCAAGGATGTGTATTCACCCCATCCCATGGGGCACTAATCGACCAGTATTGACCGCCGGGATTTGAAAAAACCCTGATGGGACGCAAAAAGGAGCTCACTTCCTTATTTGTTTTTCCCATGTGCGATTTCTTGGAATTGATTCTTGATTCTGGAATCAGCTTCGTACAGATATGGCCGACGGATACAAAAATCCTGGGGAGCAAGACTTCACCGACCTCGACGAGTGGTTGTGTGAATACGTGGACGGTACTATCGATCCCGTTGTTTGTGAAGCCCTGGAAGAATACATGCAACACAACGAAGCGCTCGCATCTCATGTAGAGCGACTTCGCGAAGCACGCCACCTGCTTTGCCAGTATGGTTGCAGCTATCAGGCCCCTAGCGGATTACAACCGCGCCTTCGCCGCCGCCTGGCTACCGAAATTGTACAGGAAGCCCAACCTTTTATGGGCCTCTCCAGCACACACCTCATGACGCTGGCCACCGTTACCTCTGTTGTTGCAATTATGCTCATTTTTGGCTCCTCGCGAACTACAGGAAACGCCACGCTAGCCGGCAACGCCACGCCAGCCATGGCCATCCAGGAAGCGCCGCGGCAGCACCATGGCGCAGCCGCTATTGTGCCCCATAACCGCGTAACACCTGTACGCACGCTGGCCACCAACAAATTCTACTCTAAATTTACCCACAAGCGGGCTTTCAGCCACGCCCACGCTACAGCAACATATGCAATCCAGGCCAACAGCCGGCCACATACCTTACACGTAACACCTACGATTGCAGATAGTCGAATGGCCCCATAACGCCCCGGCAACATCCCCGCCTCGCTGGTATTTCCCTTGACATTGGGAGCACTGTAACGTACTATTCCCGCCTGCAATGTATTGACGAGCCCATCCTCTCTGGTTGGGCTTTTTTCATTTTTCATTCAGGCTTCAGCAAGTAAAGCAGAATTTGCTTTGCTTTTTTACTTACCATCTTTATTCTGGTGATCATCAGGCAGGTCATACCATGGCAGATGGACTCTTCATTGTAGGTACAGATCGTGACGTAGGCAAAACCTTCGTGGGCGTAGGTATTGTGGGCCTGCTCCGGGAAATGGGTGTCGACGCTACGCTAATGACCCCAATATCTACAGGCGGCTCAGTTGACAGCGCCACAGAGCTACTCAAGCAAATTGGCGTAGAAGAACCCAAACGCCTGGTAAGCCCCATCTCTTTTGAAACGCTCGCCTCACCATACGCTGCCAGCCAGGTTGAACGCATTGAAATCAAACTGGCCAAAATCTGGGACGCGTACAACGAGCTCAAAGCCAAAGGAAAATTTGTCGTCATTGAAGGCGGTGGCCTAATGGTACCGATCACCCGGAATTATGCAGTAGCCGACCTCCTGAAAGATTTCGATTTGCCGGCGGTCATCCTGGGCAAAACAGCTCGAGGCACGCTAAATCACTGTATTCTTACGTTACGCATGATGCTGGTCATGGGCCTGCACCCCAGGGGCTTTATTCTCAACGGATTTGGACAGTACGGCGAAGGTTTTGCTGAAGCATTGAACCCCGATGTATTAGAGGAACTGGAAGCACCACTAAAGGTACTGGCTACTATTGAATGGAGACCTGAGTACCCCGGTAATATACAAGCTTTCATCCGTGCCCTCCGCCAGCACGAAGGCTTGTTATCTTTACTTAAAGATCTAACCGATACTACTATGAATTTATAGTGTGATGCACCCATCACACATTTATCTGTCAAACATAAGGAAGGTAGGGTATGGAAATACTGGATTCTTCGATCTACGCAACGCAACCGCTCCCCCTGCAAAAACAGCTTAAGACACTGTTGAGCGAATCCTCCCAGTATCCTGTAGAAGACGAAATTCTCGGGATCATCGTGCCGGACAGCAACCTGCTGAGCGGCGGCCCAGTTGCTGCCAATGTGTTTAAAACCATTGCCGGCAAGTCATATGACACTGTTGTCATCGTTTCATCGAGCCACACCGGGCCCTTTAAACGTATGACAATTTGCAACCTGAACTCTTATCGCACCCCACTTGGCGACGTCCCGATCAACGAGAAAGTATGCCATGAACTCTGCGATGAAGACGACGACATTTATCTCGACGACCAGGGCCATTTTCACAACAAAGGGATAGACGTTCAACTCCCTTTCTTACAAACTGCACTGGATGATTTTGACATTGTCCCGATTGTAATGGGAGAAGAATCTCCTGAATTCTGCAAAGAACTGGGCGCTGCCATAGGAGAAATCATGTTCAACCGTAAAACGCTTGTTGTCGCTTCGGTGGATGTGCTTTCGTCTACACAGGAAGAACTCGAAAAATTCCAAACCCTGTTTGAGTCGAGTAACACCCGGGACCTCATTCCTATGCTGAATCGCCAGGACATGGCGCTTCAAGGCCGTGGGCCGCTGCTTGTAGCCATGCTTGCTGCGCAACACCGCAATGCGAGACGTTTTCAGGTGCTGGAACTCAAACAGCCTGAAAACTCGAACCCCGGCTGGATTGGCGCATACATCAGTAAATAATGCGATTAGGCATCGTATATACTGACGTTTTAATCTAACGCTATTCGCTACAGTCTTGCATAAACAGCAAAAACCTCTTCCCCACGACCATGGCCGGCAAACCGGCATCATGATCGTGGGGACCGGCGCTGTAGGCACTACATTGGCCCTCAGCTTGCAAGCCAAAGACTATACCATCTCAGCGATTGCAAGTCGCTCAAAAGCGCGTGCCCAACAGCTGGCAACTCATGTAGGAGCGCCTGCAGCTGTTGCCCTTTCTAGCCTCGATCCAGCGCAAGCACAACTCATTTTCCTCTGTGTACCCGACGACGTTCTTCCCGAAATTGCAGACAAACTGGCAAATCATACCCAGTGGGCAGGTAGAATAGTGGCGCATACCTCAGGGGCACAAACGGCATCTATCCTGCTCCCGTTGCAAAAAGCAGGGGCCTATGCAATGAGCTTTCACCCCGTCCAAACCTTCGTAAAACCATCAAAAAATGCGTTTTCTGGTATTTATGTAGGTATTGAGGGGGACGAGCCGGCAGTCAGTGAAGGCATAGTATTGGCACAGGCTTTGGATGCAACCCCGCTTGTGTTACAAGCTGCCGATAAAGCGCGGTACCACCTTGCCGCATCAATAGCCTCAAACTTCACTGTTACCCTTGTTTCAGCAGCATGTGACGTACTGGAATCCATAGGTATGCAGCGCGATGAAGCAGTTGCTTTGCTGAGACCTCTCGTAATGCAGACGTGTACAAACGTAACAACCCGCTTGCCCGAAGAAGTACTCACCGGACCAGCCGCACGAGGTGACAAAAACACCCTCCAACAACACCTCGATGCACTAGAAAACCACCAACCGCACCTGCTACCCCTATACCGCGCGTTGCTCGCGCAAACCGTTGAATTAGCTAAACGAGGCGCAACAAGCCCTGATGCAAAAAAACAACTGGATGAGATGCACAGCAGCTTGCAGCCTGAATAACCCACACAAGACAACCTACTACAAACAACCTACTGCACCCACTACAGACCACTATTCTTGAACGATACACCAGGTAGTGATGTATTTACTCCGTACTGAACGTGTAGTCCTCAATCCCGCCGCACTGGCAATAGATTTTACAACAACCAAAAAGCTCGACGCCCTTTTCGAGCGTGAAAATACAGCCTCCATCGCCTTCCAATCCGTACTTGTTGCCGCCATACAGATTCTCGAGCGCGTTCGGGAAGAAGAAATTGCAGTTTCAAAAGCGGCAATATCCCTCGCACACCGCGAGCAAATGTCGCACATGCTTGCATCCACGGACTCAATGACAAAGTCTCTACGTGACGCGCTCAATGACCAGGGGTCTCGCATCCTTGACCTGCAACCGCGCGATATGGGCAAAGACGATGGCTCAAATTCGTGGTGGTTTTGCCTTGCAAAAGCCATCGAAACATTAAATGCCGGCAGAGATTGGATAAATCAGATTGTTTCCGGCCAGCACAAAGATAGCCCCTCCAGATCGCTGGCAACCATTGTTGCCCAGTTTCTGGAAACACACCACACCCAACTGGATGACGAAATTCGCTGCTAACCCCGCAAGGTTCTGGCAGTGATAGGGCACCCCCTAAAACCAAGCCTACCACCATGCCGTCTAACATTGATGAACTGTTATCAATAGAGCATACGGTACTGGAATCACGGTGGCAGGTGTTGCTAGCCTGGCTAGAAGATCATTTTGGTCGCCAGGCAGGCATTGAGTCTATCTTGTTTCTTATCGGCATTCAATCCCAGGAACGCGGCTACGAACCCAAGCTGTCTAAAAAGAAAAAGCAGGCCCTGATTATGGAAGGGACACACTGCGCTTTTGAAACACTTGGCCTTTATAGACGTGTCGGTAAAGATTCAAATGGACAGATCGTTTGGGAAAGAACGGAAATACCCCTCAAAAAACTTCCGCTTCCTGAACAGGAAAAATTGTTACGTGTTGCCATTCTGTCCTACTTTGACAAGCTCAACAACGGATAGCTTCAACGTTCAATTTTCCAACACAATGTACAAGTATCTCTTACTCCTGGCCGCAGGCAGCTTATTGATAGGTTGTGAAGTGCGCGTGCGCGATTCAGGTGCAAATTCAAGTTTGTCCCGCCGCTCTGCAGATACGTCGGCGGTGTTCAGCATCTCACGAAACAACGGTACTACCCCAACAAGGTCATTTGATCTGACAGAGTCTTCTACCAGCACGTCCATCCAGGCAGAGGTGGTTTCCCCGCTTCCTCCCTCTAACCTGTATGAGATCGCAACGCCGCTTGGTAACATGACGCTGCGCCTCTTCGACGACACGCCGGAGCACAGAGACAACTTCAAGAAATTAGTAGAAAACGGATATTACGACCGTACCACGTTTCATCGCGTGATGGCCAATTTCATCATCCAGGGTGGCGACCCTAACTCAAGAGATAAAGACCCCAACAATGACGGCATTGGTGGCCCCGGATACACCATCTCGCCCGAATTCAAGTCGAATCATTTCCATAAAAAAGGGGCGATTGCTGCAGCCCGTCAGCCCGATCAAGTGAACCCCCAACGCCGTTCCAGTGGCAGCCAGTTCTATATTGCACAAGGCCGCGCTTACGAAGCACAGGAACTCGCAGAAGTAGAACGCTACATCGGCATCCAGATCAGAGACAGCAACTTCAGATTCTCCCCGGAAGCCCGCGAGGCCTATACGCGAATAGGAGGCATTCCTACGCTTGACATGCAATACACAGTTTTTGGTGAACTCGTAGACGGTTTTGACGTTCTTGATCGGATCAGTGCAATACCTGTTGATGGCAGAGATCGTCCAAAGGACGACGTGCCCATGACGATCCGTGCAATTCCTGCACAATAACATCTCAGCAACCGGTGCATGCGTGGCCGTGAAAGCGAGCTACATTTAACATTTAGCAAACACCTTTCCCCCGGCTGAAATACAACAGCATGGCGGGGATCAGGCTGTACCAAAAACCTTATGTCCGAGTTTACCGAACAGGAAGCCCGCCGCAGAGAAGAACTTGCGGCCCTGCAAGAAGCAGGTATCAACCCTTACCCCACTTCGTGGGACGTCACCGCACACGCCAGCGAGATTCTCGCCAAATTTGACGACGCATTGCATCAGCCAAACGAGGATGGAGAAATCAAAGAACTGTTTGAAGTCTCGATCGCCGGCCGGATGATGAAAAAACGGGTAATGGGGAAAGCTTCGTTCATTGAACTGCAGGATGCGTCTGGCACCATTCAGGTTTACGTAGCTCGAGACTCCCTGCCCGAAGGATTTTACAACACCATTTTCAAGAAATTGCTTGACATCGGTGACTTACTCGGCATCAAAGGCCGTGTATTTCGCACCAAAACCGGGCACGTATCAGTGCATGCATCCGCACTTGAGTTGATGGCAAAAGCCTTGCGGCCCATCCCAGTTGTCAAGGAAAAAGAAGGGGTTGTATACAACGAAGTAACGGACAAAGAATTCCGGTATCGCCAACGCTACGTTGACTTGCTGTTGAACCCAGATGTACGCGAGGTCTTTGTACAACGCGCCAAACTGGTAACCGCGCTCCGCAAGTTTCTTGATGAAAAAGGATACCTGGAAGTAGAAACGCCGGTGCTTCAGCCTGTTTACGGCGGCGCTTCAGCCCGTCCGTTTACAACGCATCACAATGCGCTCAACATGGAGCTTTTTCTGCGCATTGCCGACGAACTATACCTCAAGAGGCTCATTGTTGGCGGTTTTGAGGGCGTTTACGAAATTTCCAAAGACTTCAGAAACGAAGGCCTAAGCCGTTTCCACAATCCAGAATTCACCATGATGGAATTGTATGTCGCTTACAAAGACTACAATTGGATGATGGATCTGGTTGAGGAAATGGTAGAGTACGTGGCAACAGCCATTCACGGCAAACCAGAAGCCCAGGTTGGCGAGAATATTATTTCGTTCAAACGGCCCTGGAAACGCATCCCGATGTTCGAGGCAATTGAAGAGAAAACCGGGCACAACCTGTATGGGAAGTCGCGGGATGAACTGGCAACGGTTGGTAAGGCGCTCAAGCTGGAAATTGACGATTCGATGGGTAGTGGTAAAATCATCGACGAGATTTTTGGCGAGTTTGTGGAGCCGACGCTGATTCAGCCGACATTTATCACGGACTATCCGGTAGAACTGAGTCCGCTTGCTAAAAAACACCCCAGCAAACCTGGCCTTGTTGAGCGCTTTGAAGCAATCTGTAATGGCAAAGAAATTTGCAATGCGTTCAGCGAACTCAACGATCCTATTGATCAGCGAGAGCGGTTTGAAGCGCAGGTGGCGCTCAGAGACCAGGGTGATGATGAAGCCATGCAAATTGATGAAGACTATTTGCGCGCCCTCGAGTATGGCATGCCTCCAACAGCCGGCCTCGGCGTTGGCATTGATCGGCTTGCTATGATTATGACAGGCCAGGAATCCATCCGGGATGTGATTCTCTTTCCGCTGCTGAGACCAGAAAGCGCCGAAGCGCAGTTGCCAGCAGAGGAAACACCTGAAACCGTTGAGTAATTCGGCTGCTGATCCATCGAAACAGGAACAGGTGGGGTACCTCACCCTTATCTCGTCGAATACCAACTTTCGGCGACTATGGTTGGGGACCCTGGTTTCCCAGCTTGGGGACTGGTTTAACACCATTGCGCTCTACAGCCTCGTGGCCGGCCTCACAGGCTCCCCCCTGGCTATGGGGGCCATCTTCCTGTTCAAGCTGTTACCCTGGGCGCTTGTATCGCCATTGGCCGGTGTATTGGTAGACCGGTACAACCGCAGACAGATCATGATTGTATCTGATCTAATGCGGGCAGTTGTTGTGCTGGGCTTCATTTTCATCGACGATGCATCGCAGGTCCCGCTAGTCTATCTCCTCATCACGTTGCAAGTGGTCCTGGGCGCCGTATTTTTGCCGTCCAAAAGTGCATCAATCCCTAATATCACATCAGACCGCGAACTGCTTACGGCAAATGCTTTATCAGCAGCAACATGGTCTATCATGCTTGCCCTGGGCGCCGGCCTGGGCGGCCTGGCCACCGAGTATCTTGGAACAGATACTGTTTTCATCCTCGACAGTATCACCTACTTGCTCTCAGCTTATTTCATTTTCCGAGCCCGTATTCCCCAAGACACCGTTGCGCCAGCTGCAGGTAACCTGATTCGGTCTGCATACAAGGAGATTCTAGAGGGCTGGGCCTACATGCGTGCTGTACCTCGCGTAGGACGGATTGCCCTGGCAAAAGCCACCTGGGCTGTGGGGGGCGGCGCTACAGTGTACATGCTCACCTTACTCGGACAAGAAGTCATGCCCGGCGCTGAGGCAGCTGGCATCGGTGTACTGTTTTTTGCCCGAGGGCTGGGCACAGGCATTGGCCCGGTTGTATCGCGGGCGCTGTTCAAAGATCAACGCGTATGGCCGGCTGTGCTCGGTGCCAGTATTGTTGTCTCAGGAATTTTCTATGCTACTGTTGGCTGGACCGCCTCCATAGCCTGGATTATCTTTGCCGTTGTAGCTGCGCATGCTGCGAGCGGTGCAAACTGGGTATTTGCCACCGTACTGCTACAACAACGATCTGTAGACCGCCTCCGGGGGCGCGTGTTTGGCTCTGAGTGGCTGTTTGTGCTGTTTATGGAAAGCGTATCTATCCTTTGTGCAAGCATTGTATTGGAAATGGCGTGGCTTGATTTACAACAAGCATTTATCTGTTTTGCCCTGGTACAGGTGATTTGTGGCGTATTATGGCTGGGCATTATCGTTCCTGCAGAGAAAAACAACGCGCAAGAAGAGGGGATGTAGTGTTTCTTAAATGTTAAGAAATGACAGGCGGGCGGCATAAAAGGGCTTTTGGCCTCGTATTTGAACACATAGGGTTCTAATCGCCTATCAGTGTTTCCGAATCCGAAAGGATGACCGTTCAGGAATTCAACATATTCGCCCAACACGACTCAGAAGTCGCACAGACCTTGCCTGAGCTCAACGACGTTGCCCTTGTAGAAGTGGCAAATGATGGAGGTATTTTAAAACTCAATTCATTCGGAAAACAGATCTGGGGCTGGAAAAAAGGCGGAAAAATTCCTAAAACTCTCCTATCTTCCCTTCAACAGGGAAAAACCCTGTCCTTTCCAATTAGCGTAAAAGGACGTGCTGTACTTGGTACAGGCGTTGTACGTCAGAACGGTTGGTTGATTGTTGGCTATCACGAGAAGAACGTGGCTTCAGGCAAAGGAGAGTCTAGCTATAGGACTCTTATTGAGAAAATCCCCTCGATAAATCATTCGTTTCTTGATCAGGCACCACAGGGTATCCTGTTTCTCGATCGTATTGGTAATGTCATTTTTGCCAACCAACAATTCCGTGATTGTCTGCATATAGAGGGGCGCGGCGAAATCTCTGAAAATGTCTTCCAGCTCTTTGGTTTTTCGGAGTCTTTCACCTCGCAGATTCGCGACCTCCTGGCAAAAGGCATGGCAATACCACAGGATGTCTTGCAACCTGACGAATATTTGCCGCATGGTCTGCGTGTTAATGGATCACCCGTTCACGACGCCCGCAATAAAATTCTGGGTGCTGTACTCACGTTCGAAGTATTACAAACTGACGATTACAGCGCCGACCCGACTACGCATGACGTCGAAGGCCATCACCTGGCGCAATTGAAAAATGTTTTCATTGCGATGATGAGCCATGAAATCCGCACACCACTGGGTGTGATGAATGGGTACGCAGAGATTCTCAGTCAGGAATTGGAGGAGTACGAAGCATCCACCGGCAATGCGTTGCCGCCGCAAATCAAAGAATTTGTTGGAGCCATTCATGAGAATGCACAACGGCTCCTTGGCATGGTCAACGAGATGTTCGATCTCTCGAACATGCGCCAGTTGCGCCTTTCCCCAATTTCATTACACGACACCCTCTTGCCCGTGGCAAAAAAAGCACGCGCTTTTCTGGGTGAGAAAAATGTGGCGTTTGAGATGAGTCTGAGCGAGGAAGACCTTATGATCAAAGGGAATTCCAAGCGGCTAAAACAAGTGCTCAAAAACCTGTTATCCAACGCAGTTAAGTTCACCGACGAAGGCACGGTATCGCTATCGACGCGTAGTGAGGGTGAATTTGCCGTTATCGAAGTCAGAGACACGGGTGTAGGCATGTCTCAGGAGCACCTGGACCATCTGTTCACGCCATTTGTGCAGGAAGATGCCCGTTTGAACAGAGACTTCTCCGGGACCGGCCTGGGTCTTTCTCTTGCCAAACTACTGGTCGACCTGATGAATGGGCGCATCGAGGCAGAAAGCGAAAAAGGCAGAGGCTCCACCTTCCGCATCTACCTTCCGGCAGCATAACATATCTCTGCTACAGTTTACCTTTCTGCAATTCCCCAAGTGTGTAAGCCTACGAGTAGGCCCTGGCTCCTTTTTCTATTCTTTTGCCAGCGAGGCTCGCGGCAAACTGGATTTAAGTGATCCTTCGCTTTTGCTCAGGATACGGCTTTGGCTCCTTTTTCTATTCTTTTGCCAAAGCCTAATTCGCTGGTGGTAGAATCTCCTGGACACCGGCAAGGTCCAGCATAAAGGCATAAGCAAACGCCGTCTCTTTGTAGCGCTCATAACGGCCAGAAGCGCCGCCATGCCCTGCATCCATGTTGGTTTTCATGATGAGTCGGTTTTGGTCTGTCTTTACATCCCGCAGACGAGCAACCCATTTTGCCGGCTCCCAATATTGTACCTGTGAATCATGCAGGCCCGTGGTAACCAGCATGTTGGGATAATCTTTGGCTTCCACATTGTCATACGGCGAATAAGAAAGCATGTAATCGTAATACGTTTTGTCGTTTGGATTGCCCCATTCATCGTACTCACTGGTGGTAAGGGGAATGGTGTCGTCAAGCATGGTCGTAACAACGTCTACCCAGGGTACGTCGGCAACCACGCCACGCCACAAGTCGGGCCGCATGTTTATGATTGCGCCCATCAGCAACCCGCCGGCGGATCCGCCTTGCGCAAAGAGCCGCGCCGGATCCGCATAAGACTCAGCAACGAGGTACTCCGCTGTATCGACAAAATCGGTGAAGGTGTTTTTCTTCTTCAACAACTTGCCATCTTCATACCACTGCCGGCCCATTTCTTCACCACCCCGAATGTGAGCGATGGCATAGACAAAGCCACGGTCGAGCAAACTCAGGCGCGCACTGCTGAAGGAGGCGTCCATGCTGTATCCGTAAGAGCCATACGCATACAGCAGCAATGGCGCTGAACCATCGATCGAAGTGCCCTTTTTGTAAACCAATGATACAGGGACTTTTACGCCATCGCGCGCCGGAGCATACAATCGCTCGGTAACATAGTCTTCCGAACTAAAACTCCCCAAAACCTCTTGCTGCTTGAGCAACGTTTTGTCTTTGCTCACCATGTCGTAATCAAACGTTGATGTGGGCGTCGTCATCGATGCATAGCCGTACCGCAGCACTTGTGTATCAAATTCAGGGTTGGCACTGGTATAGGCCAGGTACGCCGGCTCACCAAAGTCGATATAATGCTCTGCACTTCCATCCCACGGCCTGATGCGCAATTCCATCAATCCGTTTTTTCGCTCGCTGACTACGAGGAAGTCTTTAAATATTTCAAATCCTTCCAGCAACACGTCATCCCGATTCGGCAGAACCTCTTCCCAGTTGTCCTTTGTTGTGCGAGAGACAGGCGTACGCACAAGCCGGAAGTTCTTTGCATCCAGGTTGGTCCGGATATAAAAATGATCGCCAAAGTGGTCCACATCGTACTCGAGACCGCGCTCACGTGGCTGCACGACGGCAAACTCTCCACCAGGATTATCTGCATCCAGAAAGCGGTACTCCGCGCTGAGCGTCTGGTATGAACCGATGACGATGTAGCGTTTAGACTTCGTCCTGTACACATAGGCAGAAAACGTGTCTTCCTTTTCTTCGAACACTAAAACATCATCCGCAACAGGCGTACCTACAACATGCCGATAAATTTTGTCCCAACGCAAGGTTGTCGGATCCTGACGCGTGTAAAACAGCGTTTTGTTGTCATTGGCCCAGGCGATGTTGCCCGTAACCATGGGAATTTCATCTGGGTAGAACGCGCCAGTCTCCAAGTTTTTGAAGCGGAGGGTATAAATGCGCCGGCCCTGGTTGTCTTCTGCAAAGGCCAGGATATCATTGTTTACGCTTACGGCACGGCCGGCAACTGAAAAGTAGTCATGCCCTTCTGCCAGCGTATTGACATCCAGCATCACTTCTTCTTCTGCATCCATTGAAGAGCGCTTACGACAATAAATAGGATAATCCAACCCTTCTTCATACCGTGTGTAATACCAGTATCCATCCCGGAAAACAGGGACCGAAGAATCGTCTTGCTTGATGCGGCCTTTAATTTCTTCAAACAGGGCATCCTGCAAAGACTCGGTGTGCGCCATTACTTCTTTTGTGTACGCATTCTCTTCTTCCAGGTATGCAATCACTTCAGGGTTCTCCCGCTCCCGGAGCCAGTAATAATCATCTACGCGTACATCACCGTGCTTTTCCAATTCGTGGGGTTTCTTGGCAGCAACAGGCGTATCAATTTCAGCGATCTGTTTCATTACAGCATCTGAACGTGTGGCATTTGCGGATTGATTTGGGCTTTTACAAGCAAACGAACTGCCGGCAATCAGCAGCATCAGGATAAAGGCGGGTACAATATTGGTTCTGGGCATTTGTCTCAGGCAATCGGAAAGGAGTTGTATTCCCTAAGATAATAGTCTGCCTGATAGAAAGGAAGGTTGGACGAAGGAATGCCCTGTTTTATTGCCGAGTTGTATTGCCAGAGAAGACGTAGGCGTGTAACCGGATCCGCGTTCGATTATTTAGGCTCTGGGCGAATACCGCGGTTCACAGCGACAGCGACGGCTTCGTTTCTAGAATGGACGTGCAGCTTTTCGTACAGCTTTTTGATATGCGAACGGACGGTATCAATGCTGATAAACAGGGATTCTGCCAGCATTTTGTATGTGAGGCCGTCTACGAGGCCCTGCAGAATCTGCATTTCACGTTCCGAGAGGTTGAACTCCTTGATATTCCTGTTGTTGTTCGGATTGAACTGCTCAAGGATGCGCATCGCAACAGGACCAGATAGAGAGCTACCGCCGTCAATAACGGTTTGTATAGCCTGGAGAATTTCGTTTGGCGGCGTTGATTTGAGCAAATAGCCTACTGCGCCGGCCTGAATTGCTTCCAGGATAATGTCCGTTTCATCCCGCATGGTGAGCATGATCACCTGCGCTTCGGGATAATGCTGTTTGACCTGGCCGGCACCTTGCGTACCACTCATACCCGGCAAACCAACATCCATTAGCACGACATCGCCTGACTGTAAAGGATCTTTCTCCCAATTTGCCAGCGCTTCCTCACACGACCCATACGCACCAATACACACATAGCCGCTCGAAGAGCCCAACATCCACTCCATGCCTTCACGCAGGGTCTTGTGATCCTCTACGATAGCAACACGTATTAACTCTGCAATTTCAGTCTGATCAGGAAGCATATTTACGAAGTGGCCATTTTAAATAGACTGTCGTAGCAGAGCCAACGGCCGCGCGTAATTCAAACGTCGCGCCTGATTCTTTTGCCCTGTCACGCATGGTCGTAAGCCCATAGCCTTTCTCTACAGCATCGGTATCAAACCCTTTTCCATAATCCTGTATCACTACATGGAGCACAACGAGGTCCTGGGTCATCGCAATATCGATTCTCTCGGCACTGCTATGCTTTATCGCATTGTTGATTGCTTCCTTGATAATCAAATACAAATTACGCCGAGATCGAGGTGGTAACGCTATTTTTCGCACCCCGTCTTCAACTTTCCAGTTTACTGTGATGTCTGATGCATCGTTTACACGCTGATAAAATGCCTGCAAGCGCTGAATCACACTCCCTACCGAATCCTGTTTCGGATCCACAGACCATACAATGTCGAGCATATTATCAACCAGTTCGCTCGACATAGAACCAATTTCCTGCAAGATGGGCGAAATTTCTTCTTTCGGAGATTTCTCCTGCGTCCGCTGATAAGCTAGATTTGACATAAACGAGAGGCTTGTTAGCGAGCTGCCAATATCGTCGTGCAGGTCCATTGCTATTTGTGTACGCGTACGCTCAACCTGAAGCATCAAGCGCAATCGGTACAGATGCAAATAGTAAGAGAGCACCATCATGATGACTATGATTGTCATCCAGAACATTGGGCGGTGATAATACGGTACAGGTATTTCGAAATTGTATGAGATTGATTCCCCATACGACTCTCTGGAGGTTGTAGCCTGGACCTCGAACTCATAGGAGCCGGCCGGCAAGCTGGCAAAATGCACAGAGGGCTTTTTCGTAGATACCCAGTCCGATTCAGGAAGCCCATTTAATCGATACCGGTACTCAACCTGATGAGGATGCGAAAAGGTTGTCGCGCTAAACTCAAAGCCAATGTTGGTATCTGAAGCTTTGAGTACTACATCCTTGTACTGGGAGCGCGAAACACCATTGTAGTTGATACTGGTCAACAATACCTGCGGGATGGGCGCTTCGCGACTCAGCAAGCGCCGTGGGATTTGCGTTATCCCACCCGGATGGGTTACCCAAAGAAATTGTTTTGTAAACGCAGCACCAGAAACTGTGGTTGACATCAACCCATCAGACTGGGTCAGGTGATAGCGAATCGCAGCATCTTTCTTAAGATGTTCTTCAGGCATATCCGCATCACGTGAAGCTTTACCGTCGCGTTGGCCTTTCGCCTTCCCACCAGATGGTAGGTTGAACACAAACAAGCCTTCCCGTGCATTGGCAATCAGCAAACTATCCCCTTCGAGCGATAGTTTTTCGATGTGATAATCAGGCAGCAACTGCATTGTGGTATCAGCCTCAACACACAACAACCCACTGCTTAAAAGGGCAACCCACGTGCGCCCAAGGTGATCAACAACAATGTCATTAACCGACGTATTCCTGTAATTTGCAACGTTCCGTACCAGCGTAGCAGGGTACGCATTAATTTGTCGAGACGAGCGCCTGGTATCAATCTTCAGTACCTGCCCATTCGCCCATATCACAAGTTCGCCGTCAGCTGTAAGTGTCTGTCGATGAAAGTCTTGTTCTTCGAGCGGCCAGCGAAACATTGGCGACGGCGTTTTGCCGGCCCTGTGTTTATAAATGCCATCAGCGTGCCAGAAATATCCATTTCCTTTACGGTCTACATCTCCATGGTACCCGCCGGCATAAGCTTCTCGCTGTGCCCACTCCCCATCGTTCCCATAAGTAAACCAGCCACTCCCGCCAAGCGCGTGCATGCGTCCATCCGCCCCCTTGAACAGATCGGACCACCGGTTTTCGCCGGCAGGCAGCACGGACTTGCGCATCGGGTGCAGTTGAAACAGGCCTTCTGAATCAGAACTTGCCCACACAGATTGGTCGCGGTGGTTATATACGGCATTCAGGGAAAGCAAAGGCCGGTCCTGCACTTCCATGATGTGCATGACACCAAGATGGCTAATCTGAACGAGGCCGATTTGCGTCCCAATCCATGCATTGCCCTCATGATCCCGATAGATACAGTTGACGCGGTTTGTTGGCAGCCCAGACTCTTCGCTCATCGACATCATCAGGCCGTCTTTCATCAGATTCCAGAACAGCGCGCCGTGGTTGTAAGATGACACCACAATCATTTTCGGCGTAATGCAGATATGCCGCAAGCCGGCTTCTGCCAAAACTTGTTCTAGCTCGCCAGTCTCTGGATTAAATCGAAACAATCCTTCTTGCTGATGGGATACCCAGGCCGTGCCGGCTTCATCAAAACGGAGCGCATACCAGCCTTCTCTGATTTTATCCTCCAGGAATCGAATAGAACCGTCAGACAGTAATCTTCCCGGCCCCCTGGCGTGATCCAACACCCACTGGCCCCCATCTGCGGCAATATCAGCGCTTACAATATTTGGTATCAGGGCGCCGGCAACAGAATGATCTATGCCGGAAGGTTCGAAGCGATAATCGCGCTGCAACAGGACATTATCTGTAAGCGATATTTGCCAAACTTCTTCCTGTGCATAAATGTACAGGGAATCATTTCGCGCAAGAATTCGGCTTGCTTTGATGTCAGCAAGCTCTGGAAACGGTTGGACTGCGTGTTGATAGCGTACGTGCCAGATCCCCATTTGACGCGTGGCTACCCAGACGTCGTCATTTTCAAGCGGTTCGATTTCTAAAATATTGACGGTACTCGTGGCGTCAATAAAACGAACAGGGACAAAACCAGCACCCGTGTAGAAACTCAAACCGGCAGACGTGCCTACCCA
Source organism: Bacteroidota bacterium (assembly GCA_039111535.1). Taxonomy (NCBI): domain Bacteria; kingdom Pseudomonadati; phylum Bacteroidota; species Bacteroidota bacterium. The sequence goes on from JBCCIM010000043.1 coordinate 32,816, forward strand.
CAGACGGCCATCCGGCGTCTGCTCCAGGGTTTGAATGTTCTCATGGGACAATCCATCAGAAATGGTGTAGAGCCTGTAGGGTATACTATTCCCCTGTGCTTCTATTCCCAGAAGCAGAAAACAGCATAACGCAATTAGTCCATGCGCGAAAAACGCGGGATGGGGTCGGGCCCAAGAAATAGATCTCATTTGGGCAAAATTCAGCCTTTGATAACTCACTAAATGCTTGACAGTACAGGCGCTGGCCGTTCAGGAAGCGATAACCGTGATGCGTGGTTTGACCAGTTGTGCAATAAAATAGGCTTCCAGCAGGATTTTATAGCAAAGATGCGGCGGGCTAACTATGTGCCTTTGACTTGTTTCTTATGCGCCTTTTCTACCAACTGCATGGGTAGTTCACCCACATTGATGGCAAAATACCCTGTACCTGTCTATCTTTTTTCTTAAAACCACATGGGTATGTGATTGCCGGCCCGCCCGTCGTGCACTACATTGGGTATACCAATTAAGCAATTGAATGCGTGCGTCAACATGATCAACAGACGCACGACATGCATATAGATTTTACTGCAAGCCCTTTAGGTCGAAATTGACACACCTCCCAGGTCGGTTTCGGCCTTTTTTGTTTTTGGCATTTTTGGATTTGACCTAATTATCCCCGGGCGTCGTCCTCAGTCCTGTCACGCGCAGCTTGCATTGCCATCCGTACGTTTCGTTTGAAACCCTCAAATTTGGTTCGCTTTACCGGATTCTTTCTGAATTGCTTCCTGAAGGCCTCCAGATCAATTTCCAACCATTCTTCGAGCCGTGTATCAACCATTCCGTCGCGCGGAGCATAGCGGGCCTCTTGGGTTGGCTGCTTGAATTTATTCCACGGACACACATCCTGGCACACATCGCAACCAAAAATCCAATTCTCCAGATTCTGCTGTAAATCATCAGGAATATCATCTGCCCGATGTTCGATGGTCAGGTAAGAGATACATCGGTTTGCATCAACCGCGTAGGGTGCATATATCGCATCTGTTGGGCACGCATCAATACAGCGGGTACAAGACCCGCAATAGTCTGGGATTGGCCCATCTGGTGCCAGTGGCACATCAAGGATCAATTCTCCTATAAAGAAAAATGAGCCCAATGAGCGGTTGATAAGATTTGAGTGTTTACCCATCCATCCAAGGCCACTTCGCCGCGCCCAGGCTTTGTCTAACACAGGCGCAGAGTCTACAAACGCACGCCCACTGATTTCTCCTACGCGCGTTTCAATCCAGTTGTAGAGCTCAAAGAGCCGTTCTTTCATCACAAAGTGGTAGTCGTCTCCCCAGGCATAGCGGCTGATTTTCCCAATGGCTGGATCTTCGACATGGGGGATGGGCTGGTAGTAGTTTTGCAAGACCGAAATAACGGACTGTGCACCGTCTACAAGCTTACGGGGATCAACCCGTTTTTCGAAGTTGCGTCCCATCCAATCCATGGTACCTTGCCGGCCGGCGTTCAACCACGTCTCTAGCCGGCGCGCCTCCTCATCTAGCTGGGTTGCCTCAGAAATGCCACACGCATCAAAGCCCAGCCGCCTGGCTTCAGCCTTGATTTCGAGAGAAAGTTTTTCGCGAGTAGACATGCAAACGGATTAAACCTGGAAAACATCGTTGCATAATAGGAATTCTTCAGGTCCAATTCCTGTTTCCAGTTGATCCAAATCAGTTCGCGCAGTGCCTTACTAGGCGGCCAGGTATTCTGTAACGTGGCGGGGATAGGTAATTGTGAACGTAGTGCCTTTGCCCTTCTTGCTCTCCACCTCGATGGTACCACCCATCAACTCCACCAGCCGTTTTGTAATAGCAAGCCCCAGACCACTACCCTGGAATACGCGAGAAATGCCTTTTGACTCCTGTTGAAACTCGTCAAAAATGTGCGGCAAAAACTCTTTACCAATCCCAATACCAGAGTCTTTGATTGTCATTTGCACAAATTCCTGATCCGCTTTGATGGCCAGGACAACTTCACCTTTCCTTGTAAACTTGATGGCATTACTGACAAGGTTGTGCAACACCCGGCGCTGGGCATCCTGATCGAGGAAGACGCCGGCGGCAACATCATCTTCAGTCTCTAATCGCAAGTCAAGTGCCTTCTCTTCAGCCATTTCTTTGAACTCAGCGATTACTTCCGCTGCGTGCGCTACCAGATCTGTTGGTTCAAGTTTTATCTCCAGCGAATGTGCTTCCAACTGCGCCAAATCAAGGACCGCACCCAGGGTATCCATCAAGCGCTGGGCGCTTTCTTCAATCAACTGCGTAAATTCCCTGTTGGCATCATCAACTTGTTCGCCGAGGATATCTGCAAAACCAATTATTGAGGTCAGGGGGGTACGAATTTCATGGCTCATATTGGACAGGAATGCTGTCTTGAGCCGCATGAGATCTGCAGCAATTTCGCGGTACTGCTCCTGGGTTTCGTGGAATGCTTCATCGGAACACTGAGATGCGGTGAGTTCAGTGTTGACAAACACGCACTTTTCCACATTCCCGTCGCTGTCGAAATACGGAAACAGCCGGCACAGCACTTCTTTCTGTCCGCCATCTTTGGTGCCAACGGCCAGCTTAATGCCAGAGATGCGCCGGCGATTGAATACCCGCTGCACCAGCATCTCTATTTTATTTTTTGCATTGGCAGCAGAAAGCAACTTCACCACAGGCGTTCCTGCCACATCTGTATGGGTATACCCAAAACTATCTACGCATGCCCGATTCCAGGTTTGCACATTCCCTTTTTTATCAACGGCGAAAAACGGTACGGGCAAACTGGATACAACACGGTCCAGCCGCTTCTCATACCGCACCTTGGAATGCTGGATTTTCTGAGAAGCTTGTTTGATAAGTGAATTTTCCAGACGGAGCAACACAGCTTCGGAGGCAATCCCACTGAAGTCGTTCAAGATTTTATGCTGGTCGCTTGTGAGCTTGCGTGGTTCGCTATCCAGCACGCAGAACATACCGATGAGTGCCTTCGAAGAGGTACAAATAGGAAACGCTGCAAAAAACCGTACCCCGCCATTGGTCACCCACACATCATTGGCAAATGTTGGGTGCTTTGTCGTGTCGCTGATAATTTTAA
>JBCCIM010000044.1 GCA_039111535.1 Bacteroidota bacterium
CGTGTTCTTTTGCCAGTGTAAGTACTTTTTGCAGTGCATTGTTCGTTTCAAACACATCCTGAAGCGCATCCATTAAGAACTGCGTATTGTCCCCGACATATTGCATCGGCGTGTTTATTTCATGTGCAATGCCGGCAGCCAGTTGCCCCACAGACTCCATTTTCTGACCGTGCATCACACGTACTTCCTGACGCTTCCGGTTGGAGACATCATTTTTGATGGAGACCACATGTTTCAATTGGCCCTCCACGTCAAGAATTGGCGTAATGGTCTCTTCCCGTGTATAGAATGTGCCGTCTTCACGGCCGCTTGTTATTTCGCCATGCCAGTGCTCGCCGGCCAATACTGCGGCCCACAAGGTATCGAAGTTGAGCGAATCTTCAGGATACAGGTTGCGCACATGTACCCCAACAATCTCATCAGGTGCATAGCCCGTCATAGCGTAATAGGCGTCATTTGCCCACGCTACTGTGCCGTCGGGCTTACTGACTAGAACGGCGTTCGCTACCGCTGCCAATATGCCATCATACGCTGTGTTATCTTCTTTTGGCTCCGGTACATCGACATCCGGTTTAGTGACATCCGCTACATTGACAAGGGACTGGGGGCCTTTTGCCACAAGATCAAGTGGCAATACCCCCTGTGTCCGCTTAACTGGCCGGGATACAAACCATCCGGCAAAAAAGAGGAAGACAATGGTTATGCCCAAAACGCCGGCGCCAAGTTGCTGGATCGCGCGTATTTCTGATTTTGCTGCACGCGCGTAATGACCAACAATCATCTCCATTTGGGCCAGGTACGGGCCCTCTGCAGCCAGGAGATGGGAGAGTGCCGTGTCGATCACCGGGCGCGCGGTAACCCCGGGTCTGAACCGCGCCAAACGAAGGCTGTCTGCAGCCTGTTGCATGGCTTCATGATGGGTTTGCAACACAGCATACATGCCATCGAGTTCTTGCGCATTCGCATCGAAAATCTCCTCAACCCGATAGGTGACTACAACTGCGTGTGCAGTCTGCCATCGATCAAGTACCTCCTGTAATGCTTCCGTGTGTTTGTTATGCGTCCGGATATCGCGGGCATAGTAAATAAACTGCGCCTCTTTTACTATGGCCTGACTATACATCCGCTGCCGGCCCGCAATATTTATTATTTCGCCAACTTCTTCCTGCCCGTGAAGGGTATACTGGATCAAGCCCTGGCTACATGTAACCAGCAGTACAATCAGGCATAGCGCCATCTTGCAGCGTGTTTTGAAGATGTCTTCGGGGTCTTGCATGGTGCCTCAGAACCATCTTGCACCAGCGTTGATCACTGGTACTATGTCCATAAATGAGTTGATCGTCCCCTTAAGAGAACAGCTTAAATTGACATGAACCACCATTCTTTTGCATCATTCGGGGCATAAACTTTTGCAGGGCATTGTATAACCAATACACAAGTGCTAAATTTTTAGCACAAAGATTTCCTGTTTGGCCCACCCCTAAACACAATGCGCAAAGTTCTCACCTTCTTCTTTCTCTTTGTCTACAGCGTTGCCTGTAAACCACATCAAGCGTACGAAATTCAGCCTGTTAGCCTTACAGACAACACGATAAATCCAGACAGCATGCAACGGCAACTGCATGCGTTGGGGGAGCAGGTACAAGACGCACAAATTGTACTCCTTGGTGAAAACGGCCATGGTGTTGGTACGTTTTCCGATATCAAAGTGGATCTGGTACAATGGCTGTACACACACCACGGGTTTGACACCATCATCTTTGAAAGTGGTTTTTTTGAATGCAGCTATGCCTGGGAGCGCATTGATTCTCTTCAGCCTTATGAGGCTTTGCAAGATTGTCTGCGCTATCCGTTTCAACACGCAGAATTACTTCCACTGTTTGCCTTTATCAAACAACAACAGCAAACGGACCGGCCCTTGCATCTCGCTGGCATGGATTTTCAAGGGCAAGGTTATGACTCTTCGCCAAGACCAGCGTACTTACACGATGCCTTGTTGCCAAACAACCCACAGCTGGCGCGCGCATTGGCAACAGCCGACTCAGCGCTACATCTTGCAGACGAACACGGAGGGAAAGGCAATAGCCGGTATATCTGGGCGTATCAAAACCAGGAAACACTCAGCAAGTTGTACACAGAGGCAGCACGACACAGTAAGGGATGGCCCAAATGGACCCTCAATCTTACCCAGGGCTGGATAGATCGCTTGTCGATTCGCGGAGCGGCTGAATCCAACGATACCAACCGCGACTTGCGGTATTACGAATTGCGAGATGAGTGGATGGCGCGAGCGGTAGCAGCACATGCAGATTCAATGGGTACCCGTCGAAAAGTGCTGGTTTGGCTGCACAATGATCACGGGCGGTACGGCAACATCGACAGCCACGGTGGGAAAGCAACGGGGAACTACCTGCGCACCTGGTATGGAGAGCAAGTCTATTCTATCGGTTTTTTTATGGGTGCGGGTACGATTACAGACAATGGACGCACAGAATACACGATCCAGGTGCCAATGCAAGACAGCATTGCATCCTTCATGCATGCAAACACCCACGCTGCCAGCTACTTGCTGTTGCGGGAAAATCCACTGCCGACAATCAATTCCTGGGCAAACACTTCGCAGCCTTACCTGCGCATGGGCCTGACGCCGCATACCATGGTGCCTGCTGCTGAATTTGACGCGCTATTCTTTGTACATAGCGTCAATCCGCCGAATTATCGACTTAGATAGCGGCTTCACCAGGGGTTGATGGGCCCTTGGCAAGAATTCAAATTTCGCTCACAAGCACCAAATAGTCGTTTTTTAGTGCGCCACTATTCTGCCGATATACATCTTGCGTGCTCCACTACTTAGCAAGTTGATTTTCCATCAATCACCAGAGTACCATCATGTACGGTTCTTCTTTGCTACCCGAAGCCATTCTCTCTCCTATTGAGATGGCAGGTGGCCAGTTTAGTCCTATTCTCGTCATTTTATCATATGTGGTAGCGGTCATCGCCTCGTATACCACGCTGGGTCTTGTAAACCAACTTACACAAATCTCTGGCAAAGCTGAGAAGAGATGGCTAATTGCCGGCTCCTTTTCGATGGGTATTGGGATTTGGTCCATGCATTTTGTTGGGATGCTGGCGTTTTCCATGGACATGCCATTTGTTTATAATCCTTTTCTCACAGTCGTCTCGCTTGCCGTTGGGATGGTTTCTTCTTGTTTTGCCATTTACACGGCATCCAGAAAGGACACAGGCCTCAAAAAAATCCTTGGCGCCGGCTTATTCCTGGGCCCGGGTATCGCCGGCATGCACTACACCGGTATGGCTGCCATGGAGATGGAAGCTACCATTTCTTACGATACCAACCTGTTTCTGGCTTCGATACTGATCGCCATTCTTGCCTCCATTGCAGCGCTTTGGATCGCAACAACCCTCGCCAGAAGAACAACACGGATTGTGCCGCTCAAAATCGGTGCCGCGCTCATTATGGGTATTGCAATTTGCGGCATGCATTACACCGGCATGGCTGCTGCCATCTACACACCAATTCCGGGTTACGTGCACGACCCATCAATCACCCAGCCAGACCATTGGGGTCTTGCTATCGGCGTCACAGTAGCTACACTGATCATTCTTCAGTTCACGATCCTTACTACCTACTTTGAGCGCAAACTCAATCTCGAAAAACATGTTGCAGAGCGGCTCACGCACCTGGTAGAAGAGCGGACGGCTGATTTACAGAAACAGACCCAAAACCTGCAAGCGAGTAAAGCACAGTTAGAAAAGGAAATGGCTGAACGGCGCGTCATGGAAGAAGAAATGACCCGCCTTGGCCGCATCATCGATGCTACTTCGATCGAGATTTACCTGGTCCACGCAGAAACTTTCAAGTACATCGGCGCAAACAAAGGCGCGATCGAAAAATCTGGATACCCGCTCGAAGCGCTTAAAGCCCTTACGCCACTCACGTTGAACATGGATATGACGCAAGACAAACTGGACGAGTTGCTTGCACCCCTGAACAATGGCAAACAGGAAAAAGTAACGTTCGAATCAATGCGACTGCAGCGGGATGGCTCCAAATACCTTGCGAAAATAGACATCCATTTCTCCAATTCAGGTTCGCCGGCTGTGTATGTGATGATGGTGGAAGACATCACCCAGCGCAAGCAACTGGAGTCCCAGTTGTCCCAGGCCCAGAAGCTCGAATCGATTGGGCAACTGGCTGCCGGCGTGGCCCATGAAATCAATACGCCAATTCAATACGTTGGCGACAACACCAACTTTTTCAAGGAGTCGTTTGGCGAAATTGAAGAACTGATTGGCATCTACGATCAGCTTGTCTCCCAGGCGCGCGAGGGAGCGCTTACCGCAGAAACCCTCGCAGAAATTGAAGAAGCACTGGAAGATGCTGACTTCGAGTACCTTGCGGAAGAAATCCCGAAAGCCATTGATCAGACCATTGAGGGCATCAACCGGGTAGCAAAAATTGTACGTGCGATGAAAGAATTCTCTCATCCCGGACAAGAAGAGAAAACGCTGGTCGACCTGAACAAAGCCATAGAAACCACCATGACAGTAGCGCGCAATGAGTGGAAATATGTGGCTGACATTGATCTTCAGCTTGACCCCGCACTGCCTGAAGTCCCCTGCCATCCGGGAGAATTAAACCAGGTATTCCTGAACATTATGGTTAATGCCGCCCATGCCATCGAACCTTCAGTTGAAGCAAACAATGGGCAGAAAGGAAAAATCACGCTTCGAACGCGCGCGACAGATGAATTTGTAGAAGTCCAGATCCAGGATTCTGGGAGCGGCATTCCGGTACACGCACGTCAAAAAATATTTGACCCTTTCTACACCACCAAAGATGTGGGCAAGGGTACTGGGCAGGGGCTCGCCATCGCGCATGCCGTCGTCACTGAAAAACACGGCGGAAATATCTTTTTCGAAACAGAAATTGGACAAGGGACAACCTTTTTCATTCAGATTCCCCTCCAGGCTGAAATGGCTTGACTTAAGTAACGATTTGCCTATAGTGGATTATACCCTAAAGAAGTCAAAAACGGCTTTAAAAGAGCCAAAATCGGTAAAAGCACACAGCGAAATGAGGATTATCCCCACACTAGAAGCGCAGCACTGCGTCGATACTTTTTAGAGCCAAGTATAGAAATAATTGAGTACCAAAATGCAGGCAAAGATTGACGCATCATCGTCCCAACAACCGGCCGGCTCATCACCAGTTGCTGAAGCAAGCCACCTTAAGCAAAAGTTTTTCGAGTATGCGCTCGAACTGTTTTGTGTTGCCAGCGCCGATGGGTACTTCCTCGAGGTAAATCCGGCTTTCCCAAAGACATTGGGGTACACCTATGCAGAACTCTATGCATCACCGTTTTATGATCTTATCCACCCAAACGATCGGGATGCAACATTAAGAGAAATTCAGCGACTTTCAGAAGGTAGTATCTGCATTGACTTTCGGAACCGGTACCGTTGCAAAAACGGCGAATACCGTTGGCTCGCCTGGACCTGCCAACCCGATGTAAAAACGGGACACTTGTTCGCTATCGCTCGGGATGTAACCGTCGAGCTTGAAACAGAAGAAGCCTTGCGGAAGAGCGAAGCGTTGCTGAACGCTACCCATGACATCGCACAAATAGGGAGTTGGGAATGGGACGCAAAAACCGACAAGCTGACCTTCTCCGACAAAATGCTCGAAATTGCCGGCATTGACGCAGAGGCCTTCGATGGATCCCTGGAAACCTATCAGCAAATGTTGTCCCCCACGACCGATGAGAGCCTCACAACAATAATAAAAGATGGCTTCCCCGAAGATGCACTAACACCAACCGAGTACACGATTGTACAACCCGACGGAAGCCAGCGAATTGTATGGGCTGAAGTCAAGCCTTTTCACGATCAAAACGAACAGTTGGTTAAGATAGTTGGGGCAGCGCAAGACATCACGGAACGCAAGCAACTGGAGTCGCAACTTAGTCAGGCGCAGAAGCTGGAATCGATTGGTCAATTGGCAGCCGGCGTTGCCCACGAAATAAATACACCGGTCCAGTACATCGGCGACAATACCAACTTCTTCAAAGAGTCTTTTGGCGAAATCCAGGAACTGATTGAAATCTATAGTGACCTCTTCGAGCAGGCGAAAAATGGCACAATCACACCAGACGCTCTTGCCGAAATAGAGGAAGTCCTTGAAGAGGCTGACTTTGAATACCTGGCGGAAGAAATCCCTAAAGCCATTGATCAAACCATAGAAGGTATCGAGCGGGTTGCCCGCATTGTGCGTGCTATGAAAGAGTTTTCTCATCCGGGTCAGGAAGAGAAATCCATGATGAACCTGAACAAGCTGCTTGAGACAACCATGACGGTTGCCCGCAACGAGTGGAAATACGTTGCAGACATTGAACTGGACTTCGACCCTGCGTTGCCTGAAGTCCCTTGTCACCCAGGCGAGTTGAACCAGGTCTTTCTCAACATCATGGTAAACGCAGCGCATGCCATTGAACCAACCCTTGAAAACGCCCATGTATCAAAAGGGAAAATCACACTGCGTACGCTCGCAACCGAAGACTACGTAGAAGTACAAATTGCTGATAGCGGCACAGGTATTCCGGTAAAGGCACGCAAGAAAATTTTTGACCCCTTCTATACGACAAAAGAAGTCGGCAAAGGTACCGGTCAGGGGTTGGCTATTGCCCATGGTGTGGTAACGGAAAAGCATGGCGGACGCATTTACTTCGAAACTGAATTGGGCGAAGGCACAACGTTCTTCATTCAAATACCCTTGAAGTCCGAAGAAACCTAGGATAATTGTACCGAGATCATGAAACGAATTTTGTTTGTCGATGATGACAAGTTTCTACTTGATGGGCTGAAGCGTTCCTTGCGTACGTATCGCAAGGAATGGAAGATGGTTTTTTGCGAGTCTGGAGAAGCTGCGCTGGAGAAACTTCAGGAGGCCCCAGCTGACGTAGTTGTATCCGATATGCGCATGCCGGGTATGGATGGCGCCACGTTACTCACGAAGGTCAAGGAACGGCACCCTGGAACCATCAGAATTGTGTTGACAGGGCATACCGAACTGGAAGCAGCGTTGCGCTCTATTCCCATTGCGCACAACTTCCTGAACAAGCCCACGGATGGTAAAATTGTCAAAGAGGTTATCGACCGCGCGCTGCGCCTGCAGGATTTGCTCGAGGACGAAGAATTGCGCCGGCAAATAGACAGCATGAACGGCCTGCCAGCTGTACCCAGCACCTATGCAGAACTAACCCGGTTGATGCGCGATGAGGACGTCACAATCGATGACATCGCAACCGTGATCGAGCGTGATGCGGCCATAGCCAGTCGTATCCTCCGGACCGTAAATTCCGGGTTCTTCGGCCGCTCGAACCGGGTTTCCGAAGTCAAAGCAGCCATCAATTTTATTGGCTTCAAACTGCTGGAAACCCTGGTACTTTCGGTTGAAGTATTCCAAAACAGCTCGTTGCAATTTCTGTCCTCACATTACGATTTGGAAAAAGAGCAACGGCATGCCCTCCTGGTTGCGCACATTGCCTCCGCGCTAGACCCCCTGACGGTAGACGCAAACCAGGCCTTTATGGCAGGACTCTTGCACGACGTAGGCAAACTCGTGCTGGCAGCCCAGTTACCAGAAAAATTTGCCAGGGCAATTGAAATCAAAAATGAACGCGGCATCCCCCTTTATCAAGCGGAACTGGAACTGAGCAGCTTCAGTCACGCCGAAATTGGTGCATATCTACCAAACCTGTGGGGGCTGGCCTATCCGATCATAGAAGCCATTGCAAATCACCATGTGCCGTGGCGAATAGCAGAACAAGAAGGCTTTAACCTTGTAGCCGCGGTGTACCTGGCAAATAACCTGGGACACAAATACTCATTGGATGAAGCGGACCAGTTAACGGGTGAACACGAAGCACTCAACCTGGACTATTTGTCAGACCTCGGCGTCATCGACAAGCTTCCTGAATGGGAAAGGATAGCTGAAGAAATCGCCATGAGAGATAAAGAGATCGCGTAACCTATGTCTTTAAAAGAAAAATTACCCGTCCTGTTTGTAGACGACGAACAGAATTTGCTGGACGGCATGAAGCGCCAGTTAAGAAAGCAATATAAAGTATTCACTGCACCTGGTGGACACGAGGGACTCGCTATTCTTGAAAAAGAAGGGCCGTTTCCTGTTGTAGTATCTGACATGAAGATGCCCATCATGAATGGCGCCGAGTTTTTGAAAAAAGCGCGGCATATGGCGCCCGACACAACGCGGTTACTTTTAACGGGACAGGCCGATTTCAATGAAACCATTGAAGCCGTAAACGAAGGCAACATATATCGCTTTCTACATAAGCCTTGTCCGCTTCCACTGCTCATTCAAAATCTGGAAGATGGCATTCGGCAGTATAACCTGATTCAGGACCAGCGGGTGTTGCTTGAAGAAACGCTGCGGGGAAGTATTAAAACCCTGACGGATGTGCTGGCCTTGGCAAATCCAACGGCGTTTGGCCGCGCGGCGAGGGCAAAAAAACTCGTGGCCGGCATGATTGCACACCTCGAAATTGAGGAAAGCTGGCACATCGAAGTGGCAACTATGCTCTCCCAGATCAGCGCCGTTGCACTGCCCCCGGAGCTTGCCGAAAAAGTATACAAGGGCAGCGAACTTACCCAACAAGATAAACACGTCCTCGAAAAATTACCGCACATTACCGAAAGCCTACTGGGAAATATCCCACGAATCGAACCAGTACGGGATATTTTGAGATTCCAGCACACGCACTTTGATGGCACCAACAGCCCGGTGCGCAACGTCAGCGAAAGCAATATTCCGATAGGCGCAAGGTTGCTGAAGCTGGTATTGGACTTCGACCATCTTGTCAGCCAACTTGGCCGCGAGGATCTTGCCCTGAACAGCCTCGAGAAACGCAGCGGCTGGTACGACCCGGCGCTCATTTCCAGCTTCCAGGAAGTGTGTTACGCCCTCGGCAATATGATGGAGATCCGCGATGTGAAGGCCCATGCCGTTCAAATTGGGATGATCTTCTCTGAGGACCTGCGGGGTAGCAACGGGCAATTGCTTATTGCCCGCGGCCAGGAAGTCAACGACAGTATTCAGGCCCGCGTACAACATTGGTCCAATATGGGCATGATCAATGATGAGCTCGTCATGTTATTGCCATCTGAAAAATCAGATGAAACAGAGCAACACGCACTGGCAGCTTTTATGGCAGCTTGATGCTGTGTTATTTGCCGAGCAATTGACGCAGTCGCTGCTTGTTGTTGGCGTATCGCATGGCTGTATCAGGCGCAATTTTCCCCCGTCGCATGAGCAAATAAAGATCCTGCTCTAGCGTCATTTGCCCTTTCTTGTTGCCTTCCCACATCATCTGGTAGATCTCACTGAGGTTACCATTTTTGATGGCTGCCTGCACAGACGGCGTTACACAGAGTACTTCTTTGGCAAGGATCAATCCTCCGCCAATTTGGGGACATAGTTTTTGCGAAATCACACATCGTAACACATCCCCCAACCGATGCCGAACGCGCTCCTGTTCTTCAGCGGGATATTCTGCGATAATCCTGTCAATACTCTCAACAGCTGAACGCGTGTGTAAAGTAGAAAAGACGCGGTGCCCGGAGTCGGTAACCTCCAATGTTGCTGTAATTGTATCCGGATCGCGCATCTCTCCGATGACAATCATGTCAGGATCCTGACGGAGCGATTGAATCACGCCGGCTTTGAAAGATGAGACACCCGTCCCTACTTCGCGATGCCGGATAATGCATTTTTTAGACGCGTGGATATACTCAACCGGATTCCCAAGCACCACAATGTGGCCTTCCACGTGCCTGTTGTTGGCATCTATAATCGAATCCAGTGTGGTGCTTTTCCCTGATCCCGTTACCCCGGTTATAAGCGTGAGGCCATCTCGCATGTTGGAAAACAGCAGGCTTCGCGCCACGGTTGGATGAAAACCCAGGGAATCCAACGTACGCAACTCGCGCCGGATTGCCCGAATGCTTACCGCGAGGTTTAATTCATCAAAATAAATGGATACCCGAAAGCGCCGGCTCCCCCCCGCCCACTCGCCGCCGACCGTGATAGAAATATCGATCGCGTAGGTCTCCAGGAGTTGCGTGGCTTGTTCTGCCGTAAGCAAGCTGAGAATAAGGACGTCCATCACATCTACGTCGATCTGGCCTAACTCCTCGCATGGGGCCTTTCGTCCACTTGTGCGGTACCACACCCATCCATTTGCTGCCGGCCCGCCGGCATCAAGATCGCTTGCACCGAGGTGTACCATGTGTTGCGCCAACTGCTCCAGGTGGGCGCGCATGGCAACGCGCTGGTTTTGCTTAACGTCAGCAAGTGCCGTTGCAATGAAGGCCAATCGATCGCGGCCGCTATGGCTGGCTGGCAATGCAGCCAGTATTTCTCCACATGCTTTTGGCGGGCGTGGCAAAACACTGTGCGTTTGGACAGGCACAAGCTCGTGTCCGGGTTCATCTATAACGGCGAGACCATTGGTGCTAAGTGTGAGGGCAGTACTCATGGCTTTTCTGGTATTAGGACTAATCGTATTTCAGAAAAATGATAGCGGATGGGCAAATGATACCACTAGCTGTGGCCGGCAGGACCCGAGGCAGGGCGACGAGGCAATTCTAACCGTGTCAAGTAGACTTCTCCTAGCAGAGACGCAATGCGTTTACGATCTGCCTGTACCAATTCGTACTGCTTGCCGACGAGTTGGCGTACCAGTGCGTGGGTAGACTTTGCCGTTGGATCTGATGCGGCAAACTTCCACATCATGGAGACGCCAGGGTTTGAGGTACGCTTTACCGGCACCATGGCACCACGCAGCATCATTTGCCACTGGCTGTCAGAAAAGCAGGTGATAATGCGGTTGACAAACGCGCGTAGTTCACCCATATCGGTTGCGAGTGGCTTATAGTCGTAACAATCAGCTGCAATGCTCAGGAGCGCCTCGTAATCAACAGCGGGCTGCAGTGCAAGCCACCGCCACACAGGTGCCCTGCGCCCGGCGCGATACATTGTTCGGCGCCTTAGCCAGGCGTCAGCTACCTGTTTGTGGTTTACAATTTTCCGTGCAACGGCCTCCTCTACAACAGGATCAGGCAGCGCAGGCGGCTGCGTGGCAGGGAAACGGAATGGGCCTTCCGAATGGTTCTCAAACATGAAGTAGCACCAGGGATTGAATTTGTGCGGGGAATCCCTCAGCAGGTGCGAACCTCTTTCTGCTCCGGTAACCGGATTGGTGGTACACAACACATGACAACTCCCATGCCAACGCAAACCAAGTGACTCGCTCCCCCTCAATCCAGGCTGGTTTCGAGCTATTCAGTCGCTGCCTAATATCAGCATGAGAACAAAGCCGCGCGCTGGGACCCGGATTGATAAGTAGCAAGCAGGAAATAAAGGTGGAACCGACAAACCCGTTCGCATCGTACTAGCCTTGTCTGAGCAGGCTATTGAGTCCTGGTTACTGGTGCCTTCTTCCTGTGCCAGTAAAGACCCCTCTTATCATTTTAAACCCTTATCAGAGCGATACAATTTTATGAAAGCAACCTGGAATGGCGCAGTACTCGCTGAAAGTGACAATACTGTTGTTGTGGAAGGAAATCACTATTTCCCTCCGGAGGCAATTAACAAGGCTTATTTCCAGTCGAGTGACAACCAAACGACCTGTCCATGGAAAGGCCAGGCAAGCTACTATTCGGTTGTAGTAGACGGAGAGGAAAACAGAGATGCAGCCTGGTATTACCCGGCCCCGAGTGATGCAGCAAGTCAGATTAAGGACCATGTTGCTTTTTGGAAAGGGGTGGAAATCAGCCAGTAGGTAATTTCACTCACAAATTGTGGGGAATCCCCCTAAAGTCGGCACACTTTTGCCCGATATTCAGGCCATACCCTTTTCCCGGTTTATAAAGCCTGCCCTTTTGCGTCCAGCAGAGGGTAGGCTTTTTTGTTATAGCTATGCAATTGATCGAGCCGGTATTCCAACTTGATTCGAATAAGAAGATGCGTAAATTAGACCATCTAATATCAATCAATACGCCCTACAATGTCCCGAATCATAGCTCTATTGCTCGTTTTTCAGCTTTTTGCAAGTTGCAGTCAACAAGAAGCACCACCACCAGCAGATGCTTCAAAACCCAATTTCCTGTTTCTTTTTGCAGATGACCAGGCTTTTGATACCATTCAGGCCTTTGGGCATCCCCTTGTTCAGACGCCGAATCTCGACCGGCTTGTTCAAAGCGGGATGACATTCACGCATGCCTTCAATCAGGGATCCTGGAGTGGTGCGGTATGCGTGGTAAGCCGCGCCATGCTGAACTCCGGACGTTATATCTACCATGCACGAGATGACATCAACGACGAAGCTATTCCGTTGTGGGGAGAAACGTTCTACAACGCCGGCTACGAGACCTTCATGACGGGCAAATGGCACAATGGTGATGACACTGTGCTCCGTGGCTTCAACCAGGCGAAGAGCATCGGCAAAGGCATGTTCGAGACCAAAGACGGACCACAAGGCGCCGGCTACCGACGGCCAACACCAGACAATCAATCCTGGTCGCCCACCGATTCCACCCTCCTCGGCCACTGGTCACCCAACGTTAAAGACATCGAAGAAGGGGCTTTTGGCAAAACCATTTCAGACGAATACATCGTAAACGAGCACACGAGTACGCTGTATGCCAATCGTGCTATTGAGTTTATGGAAGACTGGACCGCCAGCTCTGATCAACCCTTTTTGATGTACGTGGCCTTTAATGCCCCCCACGACCCGCGCCAGGCACCGCAGGAATTTGTTGATATGTATCCGCTGGATGAAATTGAGTTGCCGGCGAATTACATGTCAGAGCATCCATTTGATCAGGGTGAAAGGTATACCCTGCGTGACGAAATTCTTGGGCCATTCCCCAGAACAGAAAATGCCATCAAGGTCCATATGCAGGAGTACTATGCCATCATCTCTCACATGGATTACGAGATTGGCCGCATCATGGAAAAACTGGAGGCGCTGGGTGAGGCTGATAACACCTATATCATTTTCACAGCCGACCATGGCCTGGCTGTAGGTGAACACGGTTTGCTCGGCAAGCAGAACCAGTATGAGCACAGTATCCGCGTCCCGCTCGTGCTTGCAGGCCCTGATATCGAAGGCGGCACAACCAGCGATGCGCTCGTGTATCTGCAAAGCATATACCCGACCACTTGCGACCTTGCGGGCATACCGACGCCAGCCACCGTTGAATTTAAAAGCCTGATGCCCCTAATCGAACAGCGTACCGAAAGCTCATACGACGCAATTTTTGGCTCTTACAAACATTTCCAGCGCATGGTGCGCACTAAAGATTTCAAACTCATTTTGTACCCGGAAGAAGACCAGGTGCAGCTGTTTGATATGCAAGCAGACCCGGATGAATTGAACAACCTTGCCGCAGAGGCCGCATACCAGGATACGATGGCTGCACTCTTTGGCAAATTACAAACCTTGCAAACAGAAGTAGGCGATACACTTACATTGGGAGGACTCTAAAAACCGCCGGCTCGAACCTGTTAATCGTTGAGCCCCATGTGTACCCAGGCTTTTAAATCGATGCCTTCCTGTAGCATCGCGTTTGCGTCATCCCAATAAGGGCGCAAGCGCGATGCGTTGGGCAGGGCTTCATACCAAAACGCTGCAGCCTTTTCGCCGGCCTCGTCAGAATCAAAGGCAATCAGCACCTTGCTGGCTTTCATCAATCGGAGCACCCAAGTGTAGCGCCGGCTTCCACCGGTTGACCCCGTTGCAACTGCGGCAATGCCAGCCACCTGCATAACAGAAAGTGCGTCAATTTCTCCTTCCACAAGAACCACAGGGGCGCCAGATACCACGTCATCTACATTGTACAGCCCATTACTCGAACCAGCTGGCCCAATATACCGGGGTGTCCCTGCAGGCCGGCGCACATTGAAACGCCAAATATCCGATTTGATCATCCAGGGAATGGTGATGCCACGGGGAATAAACACTTCTTGTTCACGATCCAGTCCCCACTTCTTTGCTGGCTCACGCCGATCTTCCGGATTGTAGCCCAGTGAGGCGACGTGCATCGTTTCATCGGTTAGTCCACGTGATATAAGCCATTTGCGGGCGCGCGCGCCTTTGTCTGACCAGAGGTTAGTTATAGAGGTCTCAGTAAGCGCCCAGGCACGCGACCGCCAGATTTTTGGAGGCGGTGCCAACGCTTTGCCATGCGGCTTATTCGAATGCTGCACAGGACTGAATCCGCTGCCTCCCAGCGTATCACGGGCTTCGGCGTAGCTAACGCCCCGCAATTCAGTCAGCAGGGTAATTGTATCGCCCGATCGGCCACACTGTCGGCACCAGAAGCGGCCACGGTCACCCGCGTTGGGCCATACTCGAAAACGATCTCGCCCACCGCACCACGGGCAGGGGCCGGCATGCTCACCACCATTGGTATGCGCTTTCCATCTAAGCTTCGTGGGGACGTAATCGAGAATGTTGTGCATGTCCGTTTTGATGGTGTATACCGCGTGTTGGTTGCATCAAGCGACTTCGCGTTGCACACCGTGCCAGTTGCAACAATCAACCATTGAATAATACACATAATTCAGACATATGTTTTTCAAAAAGAATGCCAGCCAACAAAAAACCCGGTGACCTTAGCCACCGGGTTAACATTCAAATACACTGTACAAGTGGTCAGATATACGTTACTACGTGCAGTATTGCTGATTACATGGACAACCCAACAGGTACCACGGGCGGTGCCAATTCGGTACGAATCATGGATGAAAGGTCAATTTTTGTGCTCGTACCAATCACAGTACCATCCGGTACAACAGCATCTTGGGGAATCACGATGATGCCATCTTTGATATAGTAGTTCGCGCCCTCTCCTTCTGTCACCCCATCGTGGTTGGCAAGCACAACGCCATTGCCTATGCTCGCATTCAGATCGATAATGGCATTTTCAATGTAGCAAGCTTCGCCAATGCCGGGGCGCGCAATGATACCGTCTCCGGCTGCGTACCGGTTTGTGCCGGCGCCCATAATGACAGCACTTTTGATGGTACTCCGTTTCCCTACATAGCTCCGGATACCAAGCACACTGTTGTAGATTTTACAATTGTTAAGCACACTACCTTCCCCGATATACGCATCCTGAATGTAAGACGCATGAATCTTTGGGGGTGCCAGCGCTTCTTTCTTTGTGTAAATAGGATTCCTGTGGTCATGAAAATCGATCATGGCATCCATCCTGGAAAGCGCTATATGGGCAGCATGGTAAGAACGAATGCTGCCTACATCACTCCAGTACCCGCGGAAGGGATAACTGACAACGTTGTGATTGGCAAGCGACTGCGGAATGATTTCTTTACCAAAGTCGGTCACAGCAGGATCTGCGGTAAGCAGGTCCTGGAGTACGTCGCGGTTGAATAAATAAATCCCTGTAGAGGCCAGAAAATGGCGTTCTTGCTGTTTCATTTCAGGATCCACATCACTTCTCAAGCCGGCCAGCTCTGCCTCGCCAGGTTTTTCGCGGAAATGGATAATTTTGTCATCAGCATCGGTGTGCATGATCCCGAAGCCCGTGGCTTCCTTTGCGGTCACAGGGGTTGTTGCCACTGTGATGTCTGCTTTTTGCGCGCGATGTTGGGCATAAAGCTTGGCAAAATCCATTTGGTACAGCTGGTCGCCGGCAAGAATCAGTACGTGGCTGTACTGGTGTTGATTAAGATGGTGCAGCACCTGGCGCACGGCATCTGCAGTACCCTGAAACCAGTTGGGAGACTGGTAGGTCTGCTCAGCGGCAAGCACCGACACAAAGCCGCTGCCAAATCCATCGCGTTGATAGGTATCGGTTACATGTTGATTGAGGCCGGCTGAGTTGAATTGCGTCAGCACAAAAATCCGGTCAAGACCTGAATTCAGGCAATTTGAAATGGGAATATCTACCAATCGATATTTACCAAGGAGGGGTACAGCTGGTTTAGATCGCCACTCAGTTAGCGGAAAAAGACGGGTACCAGCACCGCCACACAGTACTACAGCAAGTATGCTATCCATGGAAAGTTAGAGGGAATTGAGCTCATAGACGCAAAA
Organism: Bacteroidota bacterium; assembly: GCA_039111535.1. Classification (NCBI taxonomy): domain Bacteria; kingdom Pseudomonadati; phylum Bacteroidota; species Bacteroidota bacterium. The sequence goes on from JBCCIM010000044.1 coordinate 16,164, forward strand.
AGCATCTGAAACCATCAACGGGCTGCAGGGGGAGCCTCAAAGAGGTGCTCGGAAGTTAAATGGAGGACAAACAGGACGCTTTTCTGTCAAGAGGGGCGTCTTTCGACTACTAAAAAGTTATCGACGCGAGGCACGGAATATTAATCCACGCGCATGGTTTGTCAGCCCATTTTTTTCTGCAGTCACAAAGAGATGCAAAGTACCATACGGATTCAAGTGCAATACCAACAGAGCACCACACGAAGTCGGCAGATACGGGTTTAAAGCTCAGAAAAGATGTATTGAAAGGGTAAAGGAGATCTGGAGATGTGCAATATCAACACCAATTCTAGTGTATCAGCGAATAATTGTTTCAAATCTATGCTTTGTTATCAATTTGGTAACGGAAGCTTGCGTAATCCTTCAACCGTTGGGCACCTTCGCAAGTACGCATATAGCCGTCCAGGTCGATTGATTTCACAATCTTCCCTCCCTGCAGGTGCATGGGGACAATTATTCAAGGCCATTAAAAAAAACACTAAGCGCCTGCCTTGCCGGCCAGTGATTTGTAAATCTCGGAGCCTTCAAAGTGAATGTCTTCCGAGTATAATGCAATTCCTTCCCCGTACCACACCAGGTATAATTCCTTTGTCGATGTTGGTATGGGTATATCGAAACGGATTCTCCGGTGTTTGTAAACAATGAGGGCTCAAAGCGTGTGCCTTTCAGAAACACTAACGCGCATTGATTTTGAGGAAAATCTCTGCTGGCATCTTGGCTTGGTAGGCCTACGCGGCCGGCACTGCTGCTGGAACATCTACTGCAGGGACATCTACGGCCGGCACATCAAACCAGAACGTAGCGCCAGAACCAAATTCACTGTCGACACCAACCCGCCCGCCATGCATTTCAACCAGTTTCCTCACGATGTATAACCCAAGGCCTGTCGAATGCTCGCCTCCAGTGGGCTTTGCGGATAACCGTTGCATTTTGCGGAATGCTTTGGCTTTGTCTTGCGCGGTCAATCCCGGTCCTTTATCACTTACAGAAAACCGAATCCGCTCGGTCGTTTTATCCAGCTTGATACAAATTGCTGTTTCGGGGAGCGTGTATTTCACAGCATTGGAAACCAGGTTATCCATGACCCGCTGGATGGCCGTACGGTCTACATGTGCTTCTACCGGGGCTGTGCCCTCAAAAATAATCTGGATGCCTTTTTCGCGTGCCGCTTTGCCGTTCCAGCGCAGTACGTGGTGCACCGACTCGTTCAGGTCGAGTTGTTCGATTTTCAGCGATTCGCTGTAGTCATCTCGATAGCGATCCAGTAAGTCGCGCACGTTCTGCAGCATGCCCTCCACTTCGTCCTTCAACATCTTCACGTTGGCCATCGACTCCGCCTTGTAGCTCTCAGGCGCAAGCTCCTCTGCATCTTCCAGGATGATATCAGCCAGACCAATAACCCCACCCAGTGGATTTTTCAGATCGTGGGCAGTAATGCCCAGGATTTCTTTGTTCCGCTCAAGTGCATCGCGCAACTCCTGTGAGGCCGCTGCAAGGTTCTCATTCGAGGTTTGCAGCGCTTCATTGGATGATACCAAATCAGCGTTGGTATGCTGGAGCAGCAGGTTCTTTTCGCGTAATTCCTCCGTGCGTGTTGCAACGCGACTTTCGAGCAAGAGGTTGCGCTGACGAATAGACCGGGTACGAGACTGATAGAAACCGATGATGAGAAACATTCCAGTAAAAACTACCAGTGCCCGAAACCAGAGGGTTTGCCAAAAAGGAGGTGCAACCTGAATCTGCAAGGTAGCAGGTTCATCGTTCCAGATACCATCACCATTGGCCGCCATCACTTCAAAGGTGTACGTGCCGGCGGGCAGGTTGGTGTAGGTGGCCTGGCGCATGTCGCCGGCAATGGTCCACTCCGATTCAAAGCCCTGCAGCCTGAACTTGAACTGGTTTTTTTCTGGCGCCCCAAAATGCAGGGCAGAAAAAGAAATGGAGATCACACGATCCGTATGGTTTAGCCGCAAAGCCTCTGCATAGGGTGGCGCCACGTCGAGTAGTACGCGCCCATCTTTATCAGCAGCCCCGGGCTTTATGGATTTGTTTAGCCGTAGCACATCCGTAATGGTGGCCTCTGGGGCAAACGTATTGTCTTTTATGGTTGCAGGATCAAAAACTGTGTAGCCATGATCCCCGCCCAGATAAATAAACCCGTCATTTCCCCTGAGAGAGGGACCGATATAGAATGTATTGCTGGCAAGTCCGTCGTACGTATCGTAGTTCTTGAAAGAGAGGCGGAAACGGGAAGGATCTGCGCGGTGAGCGATGCGGGTAGCGCGCGACAGGCCGGCTGATGTAGAAATCCAGAGGTAGCCGGCATCATCCTCCAACATGCCTACAACTCCATTATCAGCCAGGCCATCTTTTTCCAGATACAACCGGAATTCACCGGTTGGTTGTCCGTCTGCATCGCGTACAACCTGGTGCAGCCCTTTGTCCGTACCAGCCCATAAAACGTTTTGCGAATCCATGAAGAGCAACAAGACGTTTGTGCTCGTCAATGCCGCAGGGTCATCCGGATCGGGCATATAATGGTGAATGAACTGGCCTATATTGGGGTCAAAAGCGTACAACCCACTTAATTCAGATCCAATCCACAAAATCCCCTGGTCGTCTTCATAAATGGCGCGCACGCCACTTTCTTCTGCATAAACGTCAGGAACGAATAATTCAAAGGTATCTGTATCCCGATAATAGCGGTGCAAACCACGCTCTGAGCCAATCCACAATCGCCGTTGGCTGTCTTCATAAAAAATGAAGGCAATCGTTGCCTGAAAACCGGTGCTGTCATCGCCGGCGTCAGGGTAGTGTAAAAAATTGTAGGTCCCTTTTTTACGCCGATCAAGGCCTTCCCCAAATGGCCCAAGCCAAACATCATCCTGATGATCGACAAACACTGACCAGATCTCGCTGCCTGCAATAGACCGCGGATCCTGGTCATCATGGAAGTAGCGCATGAAGCTGTCACTGCCGGGCGCCAGGTAGTTCAACCCGTTAATGGTTGCTACCCACAATCCCCCCGCTTCATCCTGCGCAAGGCCATACACATCGTTACTACTCAACGAGGTGATTACATTGGGATGATAGGTATAGTTGCGAAACGGTTTGCGCGCCAGGTCTGCCTGTGAAACGGCATTATTGGTCGCCGTCCATACCGTACCAGTGCGGTCTTCCAAAACCGAGCGAATCTGGTTACTGGAGATGGTGCCTGCCCGATCAATCTGGTGTTGATAAACGCGGGCAGTGCCGGCGTTTTTATCTACGTGGAGCAGGCCATCTTCCCCTGTCCCAAGCCACAACGATTCGCCCTTGCCGCCGGCGATCGTCCATATATCCAGATCTACAGCCGTGTCCGTCTGCAACGGTACAGCAATAAACTGGCCCAGCTCAGCTTCATATCGCAGCAAGCCCTCGTCGGTGCCCACCCACATGACGCCTTCCTCATCGGTATGCAAGGCCTGAATTGCAGCATCGGGACTGACGCCGCTACGTTCATCTGTAGGAGCGAACCGTTCTTTTTTTCCTGTTTCCGGGTGAATGCGATCAAGCCCTCCTTCATCAAGCCCTGCCCAGATAAATCCATCAGGGTCTTCGGTAAGGCTCGTAAAGACGGGCGGCTCGGCATCTTCTTCTACGTCTTCCCGAAAATGCGTGAATGTTTGTGTTTCGACCTCAAATTTGCTAACGCCCCCTGTAGCCATGGCCAGCCATACATCACCATTTTGATCGACATGCATGTCCCATATCTGCCCGTTTAGGGCATCAGGGTTGTTTTTTTCGATGAGATAATTTGTAAAGCGCTCCGTTGGGGGATCGAAGCGTGTTAGGGCTTCGCGGGTACCAATCCAAATCTCCCCCTTTTGGCCTTCCGCCAAATTGATGACAAAATGGTCAAACAGGCTATTTTTATCGCTCGGGTCGTTTCGGTAGGTTTTGTAATGGGTACCGTCGTACCTGCTCAATCCGCGTTCGGTCCCTATCCAGATAAACCCTTTGCGGTCTTGTATAATGACCGTTGCATTGCTGTGAGCAAGACCTGACCCTACGGTGTGATGTTTGAACACCAACGGCGTATGCTGGCCGGCCGCCTCCCAAATAAAAAGGCAAAAGAATCCCTGGAGCAGCAATGTGGGCAACCATCTGCTCATAATATCAGCCCAATATGTACCAGAAATGTACATGTTACCTGCTGGCCCGAAGAGAAGCCAGCAATACGATTAGCGGGGATCGAAGGTATGGAGGGTGAATACACACCTTCCGGTATCGGCACAAACAGGTATTGATTAAGTCTTCTGTTTATTTTACAAGTAATGAAGCGCTATTTCCAGCAACGGTATAGCCCGCAGGATTTTTCTGGTGCCATGCCCATGCACTCTCAAGAATCTGTTTGAGTTCGGGGTAGGCTGGTTTCCATCCGAGTTCGTCGCGTATTTTCTGACTGTCTGCAACAAGTACTGCGGGATCGCCAGGCCGGCGTGGGCCGGCAATCGTAGGAATAGGATGTCCGGTTACCTCCCGCGCAGCCTCAACCACTTCCCTGACACTAAAACCGTGGCTGTTACCAAGATTGTAGGTTCTGCTACCGTTGTCGAGGTCGCGTAAAGCGAGGATGTGTGCTTGCGCCAGGTCGAGTATGTGCACAAAATCGCGTACACAGGTGCCATCTGGTGTCTCGTAATCATCCCCATAAATGGTAAAATGATCGCGTTGTCCGAGGGCAACCTGGAGTACAAGTGGAATAAGATGTGTTTCCGGGTTATGGTCTTCACCATGATCCGGAGAGACCGCACCGCAGGCATTGAAATACCGCAGTGCTGCGTATCGCATGCCATAGATTTCATCCATCCAATGCAGCATCCGCTCTATAATGTACTTGGATTCGCCGTAAGGACTACCGGGATGGATTGGTGCATCCGCCTTAATTGGCATTTCCTGTATGGATCCGAACAGGTTGGCCGTTGATGAGAAAATAAACTGCTTCACGCCGGCCTCAGCGGCACTTTGCAACAGGTTAATGCCATTCTGCACATTTTCACCCAGGTACAGAAAAGGCTTCTCCATCGACTCCCCTACCAGGGTATGCGAGGCAAAATGCATGATTGCTTCCGGCCGAAACATGTCAATGGTTGCTTTAACCAGTGCTTTGTCTGCCAGATCTCCGTTAACAAAAGTTGCGTCTGGATGCACAACATCCCGATGACCCTGATACAGGTTATCAAATACCAATACCTCGTCACCAGCGGCAACCAACTCATGTACCGCAGTGCTACCTATATAGCCTGCGCCACCCGTTACCAATACTCTCATGAAATTTATAATGCTTTGAAGTGTACTGCAGGAAGAGCTTTAAGAAGAGATGCACTCACCTCAGCGCTTACATCGCGCTGGCCGCCACCTAACATCTCATACCCAACCTTGAATTTCCTGATCGTTGCAGACCGAAGAAGCGGGGGGTAAAAATGCATGTGGAAGTGCCACGCAGGATGTGCACTGCCGTCTGTCGGCGCTTGATGCAAACCGGCAGAATAAGGAAAAGACACCTTGAACAGGTTATCGTATCGAACAGTTATTTGCTTAATAGCATCTGCAAACTGTTCACGTTCGCCCATCGTTAGCGCTGTTATATCCGGAACAGCGCGCCGGGGCAGAATAATGGTTTCAAACGGCCAGAACGCCCAAAAAGGCACCAACACGACAAAATCCTTGTTCTGGTATACAATCCGGACATCCTGTTCCAATTCGAGCTGGAGATATGCTGCCAGCAAGGTGTGTCCGGTTCTCTGGAAATAAGCTAGCTGATGATGTGATTCTTTCGCCGGCTCATCTGGTACGGTCTGCTGCGCCCAGATTTGACCATGCGGGTGCATGTTACTGCATCCCATCATGGCTCCCTTATTCTCAAAGATCTGTACGTAATTGATATCGTTGCGGGCACCAAGTTCAGCGTATTGGCTGGCCCAAAGATCTACAATTTTCACAAGGGCCGGCGCGTCCATCTCTGCAAGGGTTAGGTCGTGCCGCGGTGAAAAGCAAATTACGCGACAAATGCCCGTTTCTTGCCGGGCAACCATCAGGCCGCCCGTATCCATCAACGCTGGTGCGGAACCTGCTACAGCCGGCTGCAGCGCTGCAAAGTCGTTGTCGAACACAAACGTATCTGCATAATCAGGATTGACTTTGCCGCCAGCGCGCGCGTTACCCGGACACAAATAACACGCAGGATCATGCGGCGGTCGGCTGGCTGTGGCCGGCGTATCGAGATGTCCTTTCCATGGACGCTTGCTGCGGTGCGGAGAAACAAGAATCCATTCACCAGTCAACGGATTATACCGCCGGTGAACGTGCTCGGAAAGGTTGAGATGATCCATGAAAGTGAAAGAACCAGCACCGGGCGCGACTTATACACGCCCGGCCTTGGTATTAATACCTGCTATCGGGTCGAAAACCGATAAACTGTTGTGGTCTCATACGTTTCCCCTGGATCAAGCCGTGCTGTAGGATAGTCTGGTTGGTTAGGGGAATCCGGATAGCGCTGGGTTTCGAGGCAAAATCCAGAACGGGTTGCATAGGTAATGCCCCGGCCCGTGAACTGGCTATTCAGGTGGTTACCTGTGTAAAACTGGATGCCAGGCTCCGTTGTGAGAACTTCCATAAACCTGCCCGTGCTTTCATCGTGCACTTCAGCTGCAAGGCGCATCCCACTGCCATCGACCACAAACGTATGGTCGTACCCAAATCCATATTCTATCTGGATCTCATCCGCTTCGATGCGATCACCAATTGCTGTTGCCGTCCGGAAATCAAATGGTGTACCTTCAACATCTACCAGCGGGCCGAGGGGAATATTTCCTGCATCAGTTGGAATGTATTTGTCGGCAACGATGCGCATTTTGTGATCGAGGATGGTGCTGGCGCCGCCATCTTTCAGATTGAAATAGGCGTGATTGGTAAGATTGATAACGGTCGGTTTGTCTGTAGTAGCCTCATAATCCATCTGGATGGCATTGGCCGGTGTAAGGGTATACGTAACCTTGGCCGCAACCTCTCCCGGATATCCTTCTTCGCCATCAGGGCTTACGTACTGCAATACCACGCCAACGCCTGATTCATTCTGAAAAGCTTCCGCATCCCACAACTTTTTATCAAAGCCTTCGAGGCCGCCATGCAGGTGGTTCTCGCCGTTGTTCACAGCCAACGTGTACGATTCTCCGTCGATGCTGAATTGCCCTTTTGCAATACGGTTGGCGTACCGGCCGGCAATCACACCAAAAAACGGGTTGCCCGCAACATACTTTTCAACAGAATCATACCCAAGCGTTACCTCACCCATTTCGCCGTTTTTATCCGGCACCATGATCGATGTAATTGCGCCACCATAATTGGTGATTTTGACAGTCATGCCAGAAGCATTGGAAAGTGTATACAGGGTGGCCTCGCGCCCGTCTGGCAACTGCCCAAAAGCGGCCTCGGTTACGGTAGCATTGTCCGTTGACGACATATCATCTGCAGGTTGACAGCTTGAACAAACTAAAAAGATCGCACACATGAAGGTGCTGAATATCCGGATTGGCTGGCGTTTCATAGTGGTAAACTTCAGTTTTTGATACATCGGCAGTTTAACACTTTGAACGCAAAGGTGCTAGCCAGCCTGCGCTTCAACGGGCTTGAGCGCATCCAGCGTCCACGGGAGCAACTCAGATACCGTTGGGTGGACCAATACCGACTTGCGGAATGTTTTGTAGGTGATTTTGTTGTTCATCATCGGGGTAAACATATTGATGATTTCGTCCCCTCCGATCCCGAGAATAGCTACGCCCAGAAACAGATCGGTATCTGCATCTACCAGGAGTTTGACAAACCCTTTGGTTTCACCCATTTCTTTTGCACGGCTGATTTTGGCCATCGGACGCGTCGCTTTCAAGACTCGGTATCCCTTTGCCAGTGCCTGCGCTTCCGTAAGCCCTACCCGCCCAAGCGCCGGATCGATAAACAAGCCATAGGTTACAATACGGTCAGACAATTTCCGATCTCCCCCACGCATCTGATCCAGTACAATTTCAGCGTCGTTTACAGAAGTATGCGTGAACGCACCATGCCCGTTCACGTCTCCAACAGCAAATACATTTTTGGCTGTCGTGTTGCAGTAATCGTCTACTTTGATGTATCCGCGGTCATCGATTTCAATACCGGCAGCATCGAGCCCAAGTCCGCCAGTTGCCGGCTCCCGGCCAACCCCCAGCAATAAATGTGAACCTTCAAAGGATCGATCACCCGCTCTGTCCTCAAAGACGCGAATGCCGCCATCGGCAGTCTGCTCAACACAGCACGCAGACACGCTAGTTTCGATGTTGATGCCTTCTTCTGCCAGGATATCGGTGATGGCAGCAGATATGTCTTCGTCTTCGTGTTTCACGAGCCGGCTGTTGTGTTCGATAACTGTTACTTCTGATCCAAACCGGCGAAAAGCCTGTGCAAATTCAAGCCCTATATAACTCCCGCCCATAATTACGAGATGCTCGGGCAACGCTTCGAGATCGAGCAACCTGCCGCTATCAAGCCACGGGACCGCATCAATACCTTTCATGTTTGCAACGCGCGTCCGTGTCCCCACGTTGATGTAAATCTTATGCCCGGTGATCACTTCATCGCCAATCTGGATTTGCCGTTCCCCCACAAACTTGCCCCATCCTCTGAATAGCGTAATTTGCTCCTGAGACGTTATCCAGCCTTCAAGCCCCTGCCGGCTGCTGTTGCGAACCTTGTCCATGCGGGCCATCACATCAGGAAAACTAACCCGCAAGTTATCTGTAAAAACACCATACGCAGCCCCTCGTCGTGCCATGTGCGCAACGCGGGCACTGGCTACCAGGGTTTTGGTTGGCGTACATCCAACATTCACACAGGATCCACCAATCTTTCCCCCTTCTATGATGGCTATAGATTCACCGGTAGCCAGTAAACCGCCCAGTAACGTACCTGTCGCCTGACCGGTCCCAAGAATGATGTGATCGAAGGACTGCATAAAATTTCTCTGTATCTACGTAATAATGCTGCCTGCGTAGTATGCCAACATTAAACAAATTCCTTAAATTTACCTGAACCTACAACTTTCCCAAAAAGGTAAACCAGCCATGAAACTGCACCGCACAATCCTGATGAGCAGCTGTCTGCTGTTGTTATGCGGTGCTTTTTGCTCGTTTTCGGCTGTTGCCCAGCAATCTACTGCCACCTACACAGTCACCTTCGCAAGTACCTGGAGTGCAGCTACCCATCCTGAAGGTTTTCCTTCAAACCCTCACTTTTCCGGACTCATAGGTGCCACACACGACTCAACTGTTACGTTCTGGGCCCCGGGTGCTGTTGCGTCCTCTGGTATAGAAAGCATGGCGGAAACCGGGAGTAAAGGAAGTCTCACTGGCGAGGTCAATGCCCAGATCGATTTGGGTAGGGCGGAGCATCTGCTTTCGGGTGGCGGTATCGGCACATCGCCGGGTAACACAAGCCTGACGTTTGATGTATCAGCCGAATTTCCGCTGGTAAGCCTCGTTTCGATGCTTGCGCCGAGTCCTGACTGGTTTGTTGGCGTCCACGGCCTCAATCTCTTTGAACAAGGTGGCTGGATCGAGTCGCTTACTGTAGATTTGTTTGTATACGATTCAGGCACCGACTCGGGCACCGATTATAGCTCAGCAAACGCTGATACGCAGCCCGCAGAAGACATTTTCAGAATTGAATCAGCGCCTTTCCTGATTAACGATGTCGTAGCGCCGTTGGCTACCTTTACCTTTACCCTGCTTTCATCTGTCAATACAGAATCAGATACGGCGTTGCCCAACAGTTTCACCGCACAACTTCCCTACCCCAATCCCTTTTCCTTAACGACCCAATTGGCGGTTACGACAGCTGAAACAGAGCATGTCCAGATTGAGGTGTTTGATATCCTTGGCCGCCAACGCGCCCTTTTATTCGCCGGCACCTTATCAGCAGGTCAAACTTTTCGCGTCGCATTTGATGCATCCGGACTTCCCGCCGGCCAGTATATCGTACGCTATTCCCACGGCACCCGGCGGACTTCTCAACTAATCACGTTGATCAGATAACAGCATCTCTCGACAACAGTACCGGCAAGCTTCGTGGTCCGTGTGCACCCAATACCAATTACTGTTCAATATCCGCCGTCTTGGATGGTCCTGCGATAAACATACCGAAGCCGCTGGTAGCAACGTCTATCTGTTTGTACGCATCGTGCATGATGTTCACGATTTTCCCCGGATTGAGCACAATCGCAACATGTTGGGTGATAAACGGTGCCTTGCGGCGTTTAATTCCAGGCGCTGCAACCCAGATCGCTCCGTTGGATAAAGCTGGTCGACATAACACGGCACAAAGAGGGCAACACGCTTAGATTCAGACTCCGGGTAGGGATACGCAAATACACAAGGCCGGCGGCCTTACAACAACATTTTAAGGCGTGCCCGATCTACGTTGCCACCGCTCAGGATGCATAAAACGGTTGCATCAGGTGGGAAGTCAATTTTTTTCGAGGCCACTGCAGCAAAAGACGCGGCAGCAGCGGGCTCAGGCAATACCTTACACCACTCCATAATATCAAACATTGCACGCACAATTTCCTCTTCTTCTACCAGCACAACTTCATCAACAAATGCCTGCACGTGTGCCAGTGTGTGGGAGCCGGCAAACGGAGCGGCCAATCCATCTGCAATGGTCTTGTTGTGCGAGAGGGTAACCGGGTGGCCTGCTTCCAGGCTCTGGTACATTGCATTAGAGCCCCGGGGCTCAACACCAATTACTTTAGCTGAAGGCCGCAGGGCCTTTACGGCTGTTGCAACGCCGGAAATCATGCCACCGCCACCGATACCGGTTATTACAACGTCTACCTCCGGAAGGTCTTCAAGGATTTCCAGGCCCATCGTCCCCTGCCCTGCGATGATATGGGGGTCGTCAAACGGGTGAACCAGCGTCAGGTCGCGCTCAGCCTGAATTTGCAGGCAAGTGTCCATGAGGCCGTCTTCTGTTAGAATGACTTCTCCGCCATAAGCTCGTGTGGCAACCACTTTAGCTTCCACGGCAGTGGCTGGCATCACAACTGTTGAATCCACACCTGCCGCAGCGGCACTCCACGCCAATGCCTGCGCATGGTTGCCAGCCGAGATGGTGATTACCCCTTTCTTACGCGCGACTGCAGGAAGATGGCGTAAGGTATTCAGGGCGCCACGCACTTTGAAGGCGCCGGTCTTCTGAAACATCTCTTGCTTGAAAAAAAGCCGGCAACCATACCGCTTGCTCAATTGCATAGAACCGGCAACCGGTGTTCGATGCAATTGGCCGGCAATTACTTGCTGCGCAGCCTGCAGGTCAGCGAGGGTAACAAGGGCAGCGTCGTTCATAAGCTGGGTACAGGTTGGTACAAACTAAAAATGGCTTCAGTGCAAAGAACGCACTGAAGCCATTAAAAATAAGCACCAGTTAGGCAAATATTTTACCGATACAGTTCAGCCTAAAGCAAGCCAACTGAAATACCGGTAGACAGTACCTGCTTCAACTGCAACTGGTCTGAAATATCAAGATCGTAGAACGTTACAAACTCGAAGTTCACGGTCAGCCAGGAATTAACAGACATCGTCACCAGGTTTTCCCAGCGGACATCAGGATCGCCGAACTGGTCAAATGCAGCAAAAATACCGAGTGAGCTTTTCAGGTGTACGTTTTCGAAGATGTCGCGATCATAGGTACCTTTTGTGCTCAAACCCGTCTCAAACCGTACGGTTTGGTCCAGGTCATTGCCGTACAGCGGACGGAGTTCTTCAAGACCAACAATGGTTTCTTTTGCACCAAAACCAATCAGCCAGGTAAACCAGTCTTGCGGCTGGTACGTGAAACCGAGCGTCTGTGCAAACGTGGCCGGCGCAAAGAAAGCTGACACTTTCACAGGCTCATCACCACTGTAGTCAAATCCATTGGCAAACTGCGTACGAAGCTCGAGGGAAGCCGTTGGATGCCATTTGGCAAAAGTGTCTTCGTTCTGGTAGAGGAAGTTGGAGACAAACTGAATCAGGTCGTCAGCTTTCCGGAAATCAAGCGAATCCTGCTTCAGTGAGCCGAGCGCAAAACGCATTTCGTGTTTCTGCTTCCAGCTCTCGTAATCGCGGGAAAAGTCGCCATTCAGGCTTGCTGTGAAAGCAAGTGAATTGATACCACCTTCTGCCCAGTTATCATAAGAAGCCTGGCTGCCGGCCAGGTTGGCAACAATGCTTTTCTGCCAGTCGGTTGAATCAGGTGCAGCTTCATCTTGCGCCAACACTGTTGCCGGCGACATAAAAAAGAACATCAGCAGACCACTTAAAATCACCCGATAAGAATATTTCTCTACCGTCGTCATTGAATTTGGAGTATGATTGAACTTGTAATCAGTGTAGTGGGCCCTAAGATCTATTTAATTGCATAATCACAACACGAAGGGGTGCAACTGAATGCCCGTTATGCAGCTTGGTTTCAAAAAAATGGCATCTCGACGGATGATTCATAGAAACCGCGCATTCATACTGCAATGTGTATAGTTTTGCTGTACAATTACGCAACAAATCTTGAACAATGGCCCAGGTCTTTGAAGGCAAAACCCTCAAATTAACCGCAAATGGCGTATTTAAACGCTGATTGCCGGCTTCTCTTACTAGTACTCCAAATACTGCACCATAGGAAATTTCGATTGTCGATTGCCGATTTTCGATTGGAGGGAACGTAAGCCGAGGAGGTACGCCACGTTTGTACGATATACCGAGCCCCGGCATAAGGGTTAGATAAGTTTCCCCTGTTATCCGTGTCCTCTCTTCAATCGAAAATCGGCATTCGACAATCGGCATCCAAATTGGCATCGTTCTTGGCTTTTATCATATCAACAGATTAAAGCGCACGACCAAAAGGGCGCTAAAATCTAAAAACCTTCGAAAAACACCAAAAAACGAAGGTTTAGGGAGACCCACCCCGCCTAAGACTTCAAATCTTTGTTGCATTATCAAACACAGATTTGCGCATTTTCAGACAATTACTGGAAGTGTATGAGGTCCTCCTAAATACTTTACAATCAATCATTCAACGGAAATGAAAAAAGGTTTACAGTTAGCACTAGCCCTCCTGTTCTTCTTTGGATCTACGGCTTTCGCCCAGGATGTAACGCTTGCAGATGCAGACTTACCTCCTAACGCAAAAGCAGGCGAGTGCTATGCACGTGTTCTGATTCCCGAGCAGTACAAAAACACTTCAGAGCGCGTTTTGGTACGCGAAGCATCTGAGCGGATCGAAACCATTCCTGCAGTTTACCGCACGGTACAGGAACGCATTCTCGTGAAAGAAGCATCTGAGCGTCTTGAAACCGTTCCTGCTGTATACGAAACGGTTACCGAGCGTTTGCTTGTGAAGCCAGCTTATACAACCTGGAAAAAAGGCACCGGTGCCATCACCAAAGTTGACAACTCAACAGGTGAAATCATGTGTCTCGTAGAAGTACCAGCTGAGTACAAAACAGTAACAAAGCGCGTTCTGAAACAAGATGCAACGACGCGTAAAATCACTGTTCCTGCTGAATACCAGACCGTTAGCGTACGTAAACTGGTTGAGCCAGCTAAAGAGCGTCGTATTGCAATCCCTGAAGAATACCAGACGGTTGTAAAACGCGAGCAGGTAACAGATAGCCGTCTCGAATGGCGTTCTATCCTGTGCGAAACGAACACAACAACCAATGTGATCTCTTCATTGCAGCGTGCCCTCAAAATGCGTGGCTTTGATCCAGGCCGTATCGACGGTGTAATGGGTCAGCAGACCATCGAAGCAATTAGCCGTTACCAGCGCTCAAAAGGCATGGCCAGCGGTCAACTGACGATGGAAACGCTGAAGTCACTTAACGTGATCTAAGGCATTTCGCTTTATGATTAGAAAAGGCGTCCGGTAAATGCCGGACGCCTTTTTCTTTATCGCTAATTTTTACGCGCCCGTGGGTAGCCTTCAGGCTGCGCTGCCCTCTTCCGTTGTAGGTTTAGATCCTTCAGGCGCAACTGCCTCTTCAGGTAGTACCTCTTTGCCTACAAAAATAAAGAGAAACAGGCCGGCCATAATGGCCATATCGGCAACATTAAAAATGCCTGTCCGCACCGAACCAAAACCCACGTTCAGGAAGTCCACCACAGCCCCATCATTAAACACCCGGTCGATAAGGTTACCCACACCCCCACTCAGCATAAGCGCGCCGGCAATAATGGCAGCACGGTTAAAGCCATTGTTACGAAGCAGGTAAATAAGGAAAACAACCAGAATAACGGCCACGAGCCCGGTGAACAGCCCCTTGCGCAGGGGTTCAGGCAAGTTGGCGCCCATACTCAGGAAGGCCCCCCGGTTTTCGGAATACTGCAACCGAAACATATCGTTCGCCATACTGATGCGTCCTTCGCCCAGCAAATGCTCTTTTGCCAGATATTTGGTACCCTGATCGACGACGGTAATAATTACAAACAGCGTCAGGATGATGGGCCACTTTTTCATAACTAGGGGTAGATTGAGTGCGCGTTAACGTTGCGGGTGTATCTATTGGCCGTATACAGCCTGCGGGTCAAATACTTGTTCTCCTTCCTCAATCAAATGCTCCCCGTCAAACCGGCGATAGAAGCAACTCACCTTGCCTGTATGGCACGCAGCGCGGCCGTGCTGCTTTACACTAAATAACAAGGCATCACCATCACAGTCAATCCGGACTGCCAGCACATCCTGGGTATTGCCGCTGCTTTCTCCTTTGACCCATACCTTTTTGCGGGACCGGCTCCAGTAGGTCATGGTCCCCGTTTCGAGGGTTTGCCGCAGGGTTGCTTCGTTCATGTAAGCCACCATTAGGATCATATCCGTCTCTTCATCCTGTGCAATGGCGGTTACCAGCCCGTCGGCATTGTATTTGACCTGTTCAAGTAAAACTTCTGGTTTCATGCGGATGCTTCGCTTTTAGGGTGCTATTCAGGCGCTCTGGCCAGGCTACGAGCACGTCTTACAACCAACCTCGGGATTTTATTCCGCTCCTGATGAAAAAAAGTATCTTCTTATTCTTCCTCCTCGCCCTGTGGCCGGTGCGGCTTGCAATGGCAACACATCCTGTTACAGACGATTTTGAAGCACTCCGGGCGCGCCTGGAAGCCATGCCACCGATGGAAATGGACGAAATTCTCTGGCTCGCCCGGTGTATTTATTCAGAATCCAACAAAGCCAACGAACAAGAGCACATCGCATGGGTGGTGCGAAATCGCGTGAATACACAGTACAGGGGAGAAAACTACCGTGAAGTGATTTTGGAGCCGCTACAATTTAGCTTGTTTAACACCAATTCAACGCGGCGAAACTATATTCTCGGATTGAATCAAAATTCCAACTCCAAACCCTGGGTGAGCGCGCTCAACATTGCGCTAAAAATCTATCAGGCATCCCCAGAAGACCGGCCTTTTTCAAAGAAGACACGACATTTCTACAGCCCCGTTTCGATGAAAAACAGCAAGACGCCGGCGTGGGCTAAAAACGCCACACCCCTCAACTCCGAATCTTTCGATATCGACCCGGAGCGCTTTCTGTTTTTTGAAGAGATCGACCAGAGCAAAGACCCCTTTCTAGCTCTCAAGACTCCAGGAGAACGCATCGACGAAGTCAACGAAAGCACGCGAGAGAAACTGCAGCCGGTGCGGAGCAAATCATCGATAAGAGATCGCTTGAAGCCGAGTGGCCGCGTGGCGCGCCCGATGCGTCCGAGCAATACAAAGCGGAAGACGACAAAACGCGCCGGGTGGTAAACCTGCTGACCTTACCCCTTGAAATTGTACCAAAGGAAGTGAGAGATTTCTCATAACTAATCCCTTGATACAATGCGAAAAAGCAGATTCAACGAAGAGCAAATTATCCGTATCCTCCAGCAGCATGAGCAAGGCATGAAAGTGACTGATCTATGCCGCGAGCATAACATCAGTGAAGGCACTTTTTACAGATGGAAGAGCAAGTACGGCGGCATGGACGTCTCCGAAGCAAAGCGACTGAAGGCAATGGAAGAAGAGAATCGCAGGCTGAAGCAGATTGTAGCTGACCAGGCACTCGATATTCATGCACTCAAGGCTGCCTTGTCAAAAAAGTACTGAGGCCTGCGCAGAAGCGAGCAGCCGTGGATGTGATGCGTGATTATGATCTAAGTGAACGGCGTGCTTGTAGGCTGGTAGACCTAGCCAGATCAACGTATCGCTACGCATGTAAACGGAAGGCAGATGAAGCACTGCGTAAGCGTTTATGTGAGCTTGCAGGTGAACGTCCGAGGTTTGGTACACCGCGTCTGACCGTTTTACTTAGGCAAGAATTTGGCGCTGTTAACCACAAGCGTATTGAGCGGCTATACAGAGAAGAGAGACTCCAACTGCCTCGTAAGCGTAAGTAGCGACGTAGAGGCATCAAGCGAGCACCACTGGTGCAGCCTGATCGCATTGGACAGCGCTGGTCACTTGATTTTATGAGAGATTCGCTCAGCGACGGTCGGCGCTTTAGGCTCCTTAGCATCATTGATGACTTCTCCAGGCAAGCACTTGCGATTGAGGTTGATACATCAATCTCAGGCGAGCGGGTGACACGGGTGCTAGATCGCCTAATTGAGCATCACGGATTGCCAGAAGTGCTTGTGACAGGTAATGGACCCGAGTTCACAAGTAGAGCAATGCTACTGTGGGCAGAAGAACGCGGCATTGCTTTGCACTACATCGATCCTGGCAAGCCCATGCAGAATGCCTTTGTAGAAAGTTTTAATGGGCGAGTCAGAGATGAATGTCTTAATCCATCATGGTTCAGCAGCTTACAACACGCACGTGCCCACATAAACAACTGGAGAAAAGACTACAATGAAAAGCGACCTCATAGCAGCTTGAACTATCTGGCTCCCGATGTATTTGCCAATCAATGGAAAATGTCGGCCGGACCTTCTAAATTCAACCTGAACCTCTCATTAACCCCGGTACAAACTCAGGGGTAAGGTCAATCGCTTCGCTTTTGCCCATCTTTCTACAAATTTCAGCGACCTCGACACCGGACTCAGCCTGGAGAAGCGCAAATACAATTTGGGATTCAGTGAACTTTGATTTCTTCATGGCAATCGGGGATTAAGTTCAAGATAACGATTGCCGGAAACTCTAATTTAGATTGGCTCAGTTTTTCGAGAGGAGATCAATAGGTCAAGTCAATAGTGTTTTACTTCAGAAGTATAATTACGCGAACCATCGAATAATCACCACTCATAAAATCGAAGCCCAGTCACCATCAAACGCTTTTTAACTAGCAAAGGGAAACCTATTCTTCATCACAAGTAATTAATAAAACTAAAAAACTCAATTTACCATACGTGCAATCAATCGATCCTTCATCAAACCACTGTCAACTGTTGAACTTGGAAAATATAATTCCTTCACTATATTATCCTTAATATAAAGCAATGCCGGCGTTTGAATCATATTCAATTCGTTCTTAAGAATCGCATTTGTATCCATAAAAACGTGCGATCTATTCGCTCTAATTGATGCAAGCAAAGAATCATACATGCTTACAGCTATCGCATATCCATTTTTTTCAGTTTGCATCTCAATTTCCTCAAGAGCCACAGCCCCCTCCTCAACACATGAATAACAATCATATGGCCCGAACAACAAAACAATGAATTCGGGATTATTATTTACTATACTATCTCCTAAAACTAATTGAATACTACTAACTTCAGCATCAATTCGACTACGCCTCATCTCCTCCAGGCGTTCAACTGTAGCCAGTGCTTTCTTCTCAGATTCCGCACTAGCTTCTCTTAAAGATTTATTTTTAGAGTAAAAACTGGCTGCAAAAAAAGCACCACCAAGCAAAATAATCGCAACAAGAATAGTAGAAAACGAAATGCTTTTCAATATTCCTGGAAGAAACTCATCAATATTCATATCTATGTAATTCTGCTTTACTCCCATCAAAGACAAGAATACCATTAGAAGAAACATTTATCGCTGTACCATAAACTCTATCGCCATTACTATTCTTAAAATTCAACAATTTATATACTTGCATAGCATCAATATTCAACACTAATGCAGTATCCGAAAATTTGTCTTTTTTATGAAAAAGCACGTGCAAATTGCCCTCATACTCCGAAGCAGACCTAAATGTAATAAATGCCATTCGCTGATCAATGCCATTTCGATATTCACTCAAGATAAATTTATAGAAATCCTTCATAAAGTATCCATCTGAAAGATCTAGCCTGCTCTTCATTTCTAAATCTTTTGAGTACAGTTCAACGAGTGGTTGGAATTTAAACAAACTCACAACCTCTCCATCTGGTCTAATGAAAACCTCTCGAGCATTCAACCTATTCGTTCTTGCCTCCGAATCGTTCGATATCATTGGACTTATTTTACCAAAACCCTTATCCTCCCTCCCTCCTAAGGTAACCTTTGCCATAGGATGCTCTGAATTTCTTTGACTTGAATAGAAGGCATCATTGTATATATCAAACCCGTAGGAATACCGAAAAGGGACAGAAACAGATGACAGATACTCATTAGAAACTACACTATATTTGTGTATACGTGAATTCCCATCGTCATAGACATAAAGTGTATCTTTGTAAATACGCGAGGAACCTACACCCAAGTTTTCTCCTGGTCCACGACCGGGCGAGCCTAATGATTTAATTACTTTTAGATTTTGATCTAAAATGAGTAGTCTATTATTAGAATAGTCACTAATATAATACCGTTCATCATAGAATTTTATATCTCCTACTTGAGTCAAAAACGTTGAATCGCTTAATTCCACAACTGTTTCTTCAGGATACAAGTCCAACTCCTGAATTGCCGCATCCGAGCTCGCGAAGAATGTAAAATAAGCAAACACACAAATTAATACAGTCAATGAAATCAAAAAAAATCGCATCATTTACACTAAACAAATTAGCCTGATTCATTTAAAACTGACTTGATCAAACACAACCAAGGCAGTATTCATTAAATTTCTCAATAAAAGATCATTGATGAATTAACAGGGAGATGTTACACATATAATAGCAACATCTCCCCGAAAACCCTCTCAACATAGTCAAAGCTGACAGTCAAAAACTACTCCATCACAAATGATAATATCTGCAGTAGATAAACATTCGTTATCTCCTGAACATTGTATCGCACCACCACAATTTTCACCCTCTGGACAATCACATTGATTCATGGCAATACACGGCCTTGCATCAGCAATAGAAACTGTTGTCAAAAAACACACTGCAACCATCACAACTAATCTTATTACTTTTCTCATTTTTCACAATCCTTTTTTTGATCAACAAACACAATTAAGCTGGATTACACTCGCAACACATTTCAAAATAATCACAAATAACACATTCGCCACTCGCATAACATGAGAATTGGCAAACTGCACCAAAAGGAGTACCATC
>JBCCIM010000045.1 GCA_039111535.1 Bacteroidota bacterium
CGGGCGTAACCGATGATGCGGTAAAGATTCAGGCTGCAATAGAAGGTGCGCATGCAGTAATCCTGGCGACTCCGGAATATCACGGCAGCTATTCCAGTGTCATGAAGCTTGTAATCGAAAATATGGGTTTCCCATCCCGGCTTTCCAGAAAACCTGTTGCATTGCTTGGGGTGGCTGCAGGCCGCATTGGCGCCATTAAAGCGTTAGAGCATCTCCGCAGCGTTGCCTCCCATGTGGGCGCAATAGTGCTACCGGGGCCGGTCTCTATTGCAAACGTGCAAGCAGTTTTTGATGAATCGGGTACGCTGAATGATGCAGGGGTTGAAAAGCTTATCCGCAAACTGGTGACCGGGTTGATCGACTATCTGCGTGACACAACGTGTCCGGAGGAAGCATTTGAGGCTTTTACGCGCGCCAATACAGCTTGAACTAATCACAGAACAACAGAGAAAACAATGTCAGAAAGAAAAGTCAGGGTTGTGCGACCGGGAGATAAAAAGCACACCATTTTTGGTGCCGGCGATGAATACCGGTATTTTGCAACAGCTAAAGAGACTGATGGTCACTACTTTTTTCTTGAGGGTATAGTACCTCCCGGTGGTGGACCGCCGCCACACATACAGACGCGGGAAGAGGAAGCATTCTATATTTTGGAAGGGACTGTTACGTTTTACGCACACGAGAAGGCTATAGATGCTGGCCCAGGCACTTACCTTAATATCCCCAAAGGGGCAAAACACAGTTTTAAGAATAACACGGAAGAAACAGCCCGTATGCTCATATTTTTTGCGCCGGCAGGTGTAGAAGGCTTATTTGATGAGATGGCTGGAGATACAAAAAGTGCTGCGCAGCCTGAGCAGGCACTGGATATTATGAACGAGGTGGGAGAGAAGTACGGATTACAGTTCTTTACTGAATGAATAAATAAAACACAATTGAATGGATACACCGCAGCGGTTTGAAAGTGTTCGCAAACTCTGGTACCTCTTGAAGCCTTACAGGGCGCAGGTACTTGGGCTGTCTCTATTGATCAGTGCTTCTGCTGCATTGGGGACGATAGGTCCGCAGTTTATACGGTATGCGTTTGACACAGTAATACCGAGTGGCGAAATGCAGCTGTTCATTTGGCTTGGGGGCGCATTCATGGCCTTCTACCTCATACGTGCGTGTGTTAACTACGCCGGCATGTATTACAGCTTTGCTTTCACCCAGAATATCATCAGCGATATACGGATGCGATCGTACACGCGCCTGCTTCGTTTACCGGTTGAGCGGTTCACAGCTGAGCGCTCGGGTTCGATGGTATCGCGTGTGGTATCCGATGTCAACGCCCTGCAAGGCATGATCCAGGCCGGCTCCACGCGCCTGGCGGGACAACTCTTCAGTATCCTGGTGATCCTTGCGATCGTAATCTCAATGAACTGGCAACTTGCGCTCGTCAATCTTGTGATTGTGCCGGCATTGGCCTACATCACACGTCATTACCAGGAGCCTATGCGACAGGCTTCCCGGCTCATTCGAGCCCGTGTCGGGGAAATGACGGCTGTTGCAAGCGAAGTAATCAGCAATATTCAGGTTGTGAAATCATTTGCCAGTGAGCAGAATGAAACGCAGAAGTTTGGCACCGAGAACAACGCCTACGTCCAGTTTAACCTGGACCGCCGCAAAGATGTCGGGATGATGGAAAGCCTCGTTACCGTTACAGCAGAATACGGTATCGGCGCGATCTTGCTTTTTGGTGGATGGCAAATAGTTCAGGGGGCATTGAGTGTTGGTGAGCTTACTGCGTTCTTGCTGTATCAACGGATGCTGCAGCGCCCCGTGATGTCCGTCATGTTTTTTAACAACCAGTTGCAGTCGGGGATGGCGGCCCTCGAGCGGGTGTCGGCCCTATTGGATACGGAAACAGAACAAGATGGAGATGTACAGGAACGCCCCAAGGGCAACGTTTCTTTTGATGCAGTTACGTTTACGTATCCGGGTACACAAGAGCCTGTGCTGAAGTCACTATCATTTGACATCACGCCCGGACAGACCGTGGCTTTTGTTGGTCCATCAGGTGCGGGTAAAAGTACAGTTACCCGCTTGCTGGCGCGCTTTTTTGACCCACAGGCCGGCACGATCACCATCGGTGAGCGCAATATCCAGGCCTTCGCCCTTGAGACCTTGCGGCAAGCCATTGCAATTGTGCCGCAAGAGCCCACCTTGTTCTCAGGTACGGTCCGCGAGAATATAGGCTATGCACGTCCGGATGCAACAACCGCAGATATTGAAGAAGCAGCGCGTATCGCAAATGCGCACCATTTTATCCTTGACCTGGAAGAAGGATATGAGACTAAAATTGGTGAGCGCGGGGTGAAGCTCTCGGGTGGACAAAAGCAGCGGATTGCCATCGCGCGCGCAATCTTGAAGAAAGCCAATATGCTGATTTTAGACGAAGCAACGGCTAGCCTCGATAGCGAGTCTGAAGCGATCATCCAGGATGCACTCGCCGGCGCTTTTTCAACAAACAACAACCTGATGACCCTCGTGATTGCGCATCGATTGTCTACCATTCAGGATGCTGACCGTATTCTGGTGCTGGAAGCCGGCAAACTCAGTGAATCGGGTACACACCAGGCGCTGATGGCGCAGAAAGGCTTGTACAGTCATTTGTATGAACTACAGTTTAGAGCTGAGTCTATGGATGTTAGTTAGCCGGTTGACTTATTTTACCCCGCGACATCAATATAACCTGTGAAGCTAGAACGATATGAGTACTTTGAAAACGCATGTGCGACCAATGGTTGGCCGCGACAAAGATGAGACACATCGGGCAGCAACGCCGCTAGAGCTGTTCTTTGACCTGATATCTGTTATTGCCATTGCCGCAGCTGCTACAGAGTTGCACCATGCAATTGCTGAGGATCACCTGGGCGAGGGGCTGATCGGATTTGTGCTTACCTTCTTCGGAATCTGGTGGGCCTGGATGAATTTTACCTGGTTTGCCTCTGCGTATGATACCGATGATGTACCTTATCGCATTGCGGTGATGGTAATGATGGTTGGTGCACTTCTTTTTGCCGCCGGCGTCCCGGTCTTGTTTACGGGAAGCACGCTGTTGGGCCTTGGCGGTTACATCATCATGCGACTTGCCCTCGTAAGTTTATGGTTGCGCGCCGCAAAACATGATAAAGACCGCAGAACAACGGCCATGCGCTACGCTATTGGTATTACCATCGTTCAGATAGCCTGGGTTGTTATGTTTTTTACAGCCCCCCCTGAGCTCTTTATGCCGTTGTATTTTCTTCTGATTGGTTGCGAGTTGGCTGTGCCGGTTTACGCGGAGCGCGCCGGCTCTACCACGTGGCACCGTCATCATATTGTCGAACGGTATGGGCTATTGACCATCATCGTGTTGGGGGAGTCTTTTGTCGCATTGGTCGCGGCCGTAGCTGCGACTTCAGACTTTTCGCTGCAGCACACTGAATTGAGCCTGTGGATTCTGGCCGGCCTCATCATTGTTTTTACTATGTGGTGGATCTACTTCAGCGAAAATGACTACGCTGCGCTGAATTCCATGGCTTCGGGCTTTCTCTGGGGATATGGACACTTTCTCGTTTTTGCAGCTGTGACGGCTGTGGGGGCAGGTCTTGCTGTAGGTGTCGACGTAATCACAGACCATGCAGCCGTTGGCAAAGGGATGGCAGTGGCTGCGGTGAACGTACCGCTTGCCATATTTATCCTTAGCGTGTGGATGGTCCATGAACGGTACGCAGCAAATGGATTTGTCCAGACGATGCTGATGCCGTTAGTTGCGGTGCTGATCCTTGTTAGCAGCTTTCTGGAAAGCGGGGTGCTCATTGCTGCAGTACTGATGATCGTATGCCTTACCCTGAAGTTGCGCTACCAATCTCACCGTGTCATGCAGGTTTCGGCTGCCGGTTAGCGACAAGCTGCTTGAAAAGAAAAAGCCACATCAGCGCATATGCTGATGTGGCTTTTTCACTATTGGTAGTGCTGTACTATTTAATCCGCGAAAGTACGCCGGAATATACTTTGTTTTCCCAGATGAGGCGGTAGATATACATGCCGCTCGTAGCAAAGGCTGCGCTACGCAAAGGGAGGTCGTGTTTGCCGGCAGTCAATGAAGTTTTTGTGCTATAGACTTCCTGGCCAAGGATGTTGTAAACAGCTAAATCAACGTCGCCTGCGTGGGGTAGGTTGAAAGAAACATGGGTGTTTTCGCTAAACGGGTTGGGATATGCACGAAAGAGGGTAAAGTCTTCTCCTGGAAGTTGTCCTCCATCTTCAGTGCTTGTCGCTGAAAGTCCATGGCCTTCTACAACTTTGATCGTTTGGTTTGTTGGAATATTGTAGAGGGTTTCTTCTGTACCGTTGGGCCAACGAATGACTAACTCATCAATCATGTTTGCATACGAGACGCCAAAATGTACCGGTTGCACACTTTGTCCCAGGAAATCCACGCCATCGTGGTATCTATGATATGTTTGCCCATTTGC
The DNA here is from genome assembly GCA_039111535.1 of Bacteroidota bacterium. Classification (NCBI taxonomy): domain Bacteria; kingdom Pseudomonadati; phylum Bacteroidota; species Bacteroidota bacterium. The sequence continues at coordinate 4,503 of JBCCIM010000045.1, forward strand.
GTGTACTGTTAATGTAGCGCCAAACGCGTCGCGGTTCGAGACTGTGCCTTCCAGATCAACTTTAAGCCAATTTAGGGATGGCGATTCATTCGTGTACAGATAGGGCGTTTCTCTCCAGTTGGCAACGAGCAGGTCGAGGTCGCCATCGTTGTCAGAATCAAAGACGACCAGTCCCCTGGCTTCTGCTTCGCCATTTGCACCAGATTTTTCAGATACGTTTGTGTATTCAAGCAGGTTGGTACCCACCAGTTGGTTTGTGAAAAAGACATTACTGAATGGCTCAATCAGAAAGCCATTGGCAACGTAGAGGTCGAGATCGCCATCGTGGTCACAATCAAAAAACTCAGTACCCCATGCCCAACCGGCACCGCTTACACCCCGCTCGACCGCCTGATTTTCAAAGCTGCCATTCCCAGTATTTACAAAAAGCGGATTAAGATAATATTCTTCGATGTTAGTGAGATAAATATCAAAGAATCCATCATTGTTATAATCCCCGACTGTTACCCCCATTCCATGCCCTTCGTCTTCAAGTCCATATGCCGCGGTTGCTTCTGTAAAACTCTTGTCTCCGTTGTTGACATAAAATTTGTTAGGGCCAAAATCATTAACCACGTAGAGGTCTGGCAGGCCATCGTTATTGGCGTCTATAGGAATAGACGTCCAGGTTAGCCCTCCGTCCTGCAGTCCTGAACCCAGGGATATATCTTTGAATGTGCCATCTCCCAGGTTTTCGTATAACCGATTGGGGGAATCGGAGTCAGCCCATACGCTAACATACAAGTCGAGATCACCATCAAGGTCTAAATCCCACCACACTGAGCTGGACGTCGCACTTCCATCGCTGTGCGACAGCCCGGCGGCTTCTGTAACGTCTGTAAAGGTACCGTTACCTTCATTCTTGAAGAGAATTTCTGGACCCACATTGGTGAGGAAAAGGTCCGGGTCGCCGTCGTTGTCATAATCAGCCCAAGAGGCACCAAATTTATTACCCATGCCACCGCGCGCAAATCCGTTCACTTTACTTAACACGCCGGCTTCTGCCGTCACATCAGTAAACTGACCGTTTCCATCGTTTTGATAGAGGCGGTTCCAGGTTTTGGGGCGATCTGGGTCGTACTGAAAGTAAGCAACCATATAGATGTCGAGATCGCCATCCATATCGTAATCGGCAACAGCGACACCGTTGTGGTCCTGGGCATCATTGATATCGAGGCCGGCGGTTTGGGTAGAAAGCTGGAAGTTTTGTGCAAGCAGTGGAGCTGGAATGCACAAGACGCAAAACAACACAGCTATATAAGCAGTGTAGCGCATGGCTAAAAATACGTTGATGGTAGTCTTTTGGTGCGTGAGCTATTCTGGTGGTGGGTCTGCTCCGCGGGTATGGGATCAGAATTTAGGCAATCCGAGGCCTTAAAGAAAGCTGCTTTAGCCGTTTTTTGGTCAATTTGGTGTGTAGTTGTACCCTTTGCAACACATTGTTAGTCTATAGAAAAGGCTTTCTGTGTGCACTAATGTATCGTGTTTTGGATCAGCTCATTGAATGCATCGCGTTCACGGAGGGGGTCCCAGCGGGGGTCGACAGCAATCGAGGGCGGCAAGTCGCCGGCAGCGGCTGCGCGCTTGATCCATATCATGGCCTCGTCTAGTTCTCCCAGGTTTATGTAGATCAGAGAGATGCTCGTTGCGCCGTTTTTACGGGTTGAGGTAAGGTATGCTTTTAGTTCATTCAGTTTTTCTTTGGCATCGGCGATATTGCCAGTTTTTGCATCCAGCTCGGCAAAGAAGCTTTCATTGTCGATACGATTCTCAGAACGGTCTAGCTGAATAGCTTTTGTAAATGCATTCTGAGCCAGCTCGTATTGATCCGATTGCAAGTACGCAAAAGCGAGGAGTTTATACGCCCGCACAAAGTCCGGCTGTAGCGCCAACAAGGCATTTAACTCATCGATTGCTTTGTCGTATTCCCGGTTGTAGTAATAGGCGCGGCCTACGTCGCGGCGAATTTGCAGGGAAGTGGGCAGCAATTCCAGCGCTCGTTCGAGCGACAGGAGGCCTTCTTGAATTTTACCTTGCCGAAGCAAAAGTAATCCGTATTCGCGGTGGGCTTCGCTGTTGCCAGGGTTCAATTCCAGAGCGCGCAGAAAGGAGCGTGCGGCGCCATTATAATCGTTGTCGATGAGTTCGCGAACAACACCCATCGCAATGTGGGCTTCAGGGAGCGATTCATCGAGCTCGAGTGCATTGCCGGCTGAGCGCTTTGCCAACGCGTTGGCTGCCTCGGGGTGCATACGTTCGTATTTCTCACCCAGGAGGTACTGCGGTACAACGAGGCTAGCGTGCGCGCGGGCAAAACTGGGTTCCAGCAAAATGGCCCGGTTAAACAATGCGATTGCTTGCTCCAGGTGGTCCGGCGTTTCCCGCTCAAAATGGAATCTGCCCCGCAGGTACAGTTCAAAAGCTTCAGGATTGATAGCACTGATGTCTTCCGTTAACACTTCGTTGCTCAGCGGAATGTCGAGTTTGTCTATGATATCCAGTGCAACATCATGAATAAGTATCTGGAGGTCTTCCTCGTCTTCCACGTGTGAGAGGGCCGTTACAACCCGCTCCGTCTCTGTTTCGAAGACATTGATGGCAATATGGATTTTGCCGTCTTGTCTGAAGACGTTGCCATTCAACTTCCAGGTCAGATCCAGGTTTTTAGCCAGATTATCCGACCCATCTGCTGTTTCGCTGTTTTGCACCAATGAAACAACCTTGAGCGCGTCAAAGCGGGTCAGTTCGTGGATTAATTCCTGCGTGACGCCGCTGTAGAAATAGATATCTTCATTGTTGATGTTAATGTCCTGCAACAACTCAATACCGATGGATTCAGGGCGCGCAGCCATTGAACTGCCCAATGGGTCCAGTTTGCTGATAAAGAACCCCGTGAGAATCAGCAGCATGATCACGGCCAACGTCGAAATTGGGCGTGTTACAACGGTAGTCTTGGCAATTTGCAAGAAAGAGGACGATGGAAACGGCCCTGGCAGCAGCTGCCGCATCTCCCGAAGGAAAGCCGACATCGAGGGATAGCGATCATTTGGGTCGTTGCGTAAAGCCATCGCGGCGACCCGATGGAGGTGGGAAAATATTGCGGAGCCAGACGAAGAGCTTGTTGACCGGGAAATAGAGTCGTCAAGCGAAAGCCCGCCATTGCTGGAACGATCGGGTTTTCTGCCATAAAGCATTTCATGCAATACAATACCTGTAGACCAGATATCTGCACGGAAGTCTGTCTTTTCACCACGTAGCTGCTCTGGAGGCATGTAGCCAACGGTGCCCATGATGCGCCCGGTGTCGTTTGGCAGTGGCCTGTCTATAAACGTGGCAAGGCCAAAGTCCACAATCTTGACAATATCATCTTCGGTAATGATGATATTGCTCGGCTTGATATCGCGGTGCAAAACACCACGTTTGTGGGAAAACTCCAGTCCTTCAGCGATTTGCAAGGAATAGCGCAATACCGTTTCAACGGGTAGCAAACCTTCAGAAAGCTTCGATTTGAGCGTTTGACCTTCATAAAAGGTCATGGCAATGAACAATTGCCCGTTCGAAGTTTCCCCAATTTCGTGGATAATGCCAATGTTAGGGTGGTCAAGAATGGACGCAGCTTTGGCTTCATGCACAAAGCGTTCGCGTGTTGCCGGATCTTCAACCAGGTTGGGCGACAGAAACTTGAGGGCAACGAACCGATCCAGTTGCAGGTCTTTGCCTTTATAGACAATTCCCATGCCGCCGCCGCCAATAACTTCCAGAATTTTGAAATTGGATACGGTTTTGCCAACGAGGCCAAACGGGTCTTTGGGCAGGCGTTTGTCGGTACTTATGTACTTGCCGTTGGGAATGGTAGGCTCGATCAGGGAATCGTAGTGCCCCGAGAATGCGTCGAGAATACTGTCGATGTCGTCGCCACTTTCAAGTAGCAACTGAACCTCCTGGCAAAGCGCAGGATCTTCATCGTTCATTGCATCCAGATAGGATTGCCGCTTGTTTGGCGGTAAATCCAGCACTGTTGACAGTAGCTCGTCAAGCCGCCTTAAATATTCAAGGCTTTGATCCGGCATAAGTCGGCACGCGTTTAGGACAGCATGAAGCAGGACGGGGCCATCCTGATTCCCAAGGGAAGAGGGTTACAAAGCAGTCAACTGAAGGGTCCGTACAGGGTTGCCCACGAGTGGCAGAGGAGGTAGAGACGGGGTACAGTTAAATCAGGCGATAGCATAGTAACCCAGTGGTTACATCTATCTTTAGTATAAGTAATCCTGAGATTTTATTCTGCTTTACACCACTTATTCGTTCCAGAAAGGTGCTGAACCGCAACAACGCGTATAAAATGCTACGAATTATAGGTTTTTTCTATAGGGAGGGCGGGAATATGCTCTGCGATTAATGACCTGAACAGTAAAAGTTTGGCCCGGTTCAAATCTCTGTCTATTGTTCGGGTTGAAACGTCCATGTGTTTGGCAATTTCTTGAATAGACATTTGTTTGAAGAATCGCATTTCAATGACCTGGGCGAGGCGTGCATCGAAGGCGGCGAGTTGTTCAACGGCAAGTTTTAGCTCCATCGCCGGCGTTTCTGGCTCGCTGGCTACCTGTACAGCATCTCCGATGGGCAGCTTGTTCTTTCTGCCTTCTCGCTTGAGTGAATTCCGGTTACGGGCGTAATCAATCAGTGTGCGCTTCATGGTGCGTGAGAAGCTGCGGTAAAAATGCTCCCGGTTTTGCCACGAAGCAGAAGAAGAGAAAAGACGAAGATACGTTTCGTGTATCAGCCCATTAACAGAAAGTGTATGGTCATTACGCTCAGAAAGCATCATACGATCAGCGATCATATGAAGCTTTCTATAGATCAACGGCCAACGGCTATCATTTGGTGTTGCAGCGCCGTCTTGGGCTTTTTTGAGGAAGAGCGTAAGGTTATTTCCGTCTGAATACTGCACAACAGTCTGGGTTTTCTGGGTGATACCCTGGGGCGTGGGAGGCTTTGGGGAGCCGGTATATAAACGATAGCAGGAATCCGTTTTAAACGCCAGTACTTTTTATGTAATAAACTACTACCTAAGGACTATTCTGGGGCGACAATACATGCTTTTGGCCCGTTGGTCTCAGGTGCCGGCTTGTTGTGACAAGTCCGCGTTTCAGCTTCAAAAGTTGTGACAACTATTCCATTAATGTGTGATGTGGTGGCTGCACCTGTTGCGTACTGTATAGGTGATTCCTTGAAGCAACGTGAGAACTATCATGGAAAATGCCCTGATGATTGAAAAAGGGAACGCACTCGTGATAGAGGGAGAGGATTTTACTGTGTTGAGTGTGACAGACCTGGGTACTGCAGATATGCACCTTACTGGACTCTACCAGTGGGGCACGCACATACTTAAACTTGAGCGGTTGCGTGATGGCAAATGTTACGCTGCCACACGGTATGCATCGGGTGAAATAGGTCATCCTTTTCCGTTCCGTATCGACCAGTCCGGCTAACAGCCATTCTTGCCGGCGCCTTCATTTTGATGTGTTTTTATGGGGATTTTGCAGCATATGGTACCTGTATTTTACCTACATGGCTTGCCTTGAATTGCCTGATATTTGGTCATTGTGCGCGTTTTCCCGTCGAGTTGTGACAACATTGCGATCATTACGTGATGGACGGCCTCAAATCATGTAGTATAATCCGGGGTGCAATCATCAACCAAGTACCATCCCGATATGAAGTACAACCCCAAAGACCCTTGGGATCGCGCTGCTATGGGTCTGTTGTTGGGGATCATCGTGCTACTTTTAGTGAGCATTTTTGCGGTGTTGTAAGGAGTGATTGTGAGAGATGCCTGGCGCGAAGCGAGTAGTTCTTACAAGATCTGACACCGGCTGTGCAGTAGTTAGTACTAGGTACTGATCGGTTTGCTGAGACCGTCCTTGTTCCTCCTGGGGCGCAAGCGTAAGAGTCTGAAGATTCTTTGGTTACGCTCGGCAACTGAATTTTTACCCGGTGCTATGGCAGTCGGTACTTCAATACTGGAAAGTGATCCTGGGTTCAGGGTGGTATTTAACCCGTTCTTGTTACAATCATGGCTGTAACAGGGACGGGTTTTTTTGTTTAGCAAATCCGAAGCCGGCCCATCGAAAATACTGGCTATTTGTTGGCAAACACAGTACTGGCAAGTACCTGCGTTTGCGCGAACTTTAAACGACTCTTACGGAGTGCGCCAACCTGCCTTCAGGGCGCATCCGAAGGCGCAAACGGATGGGTGAAAAAAAGCACACCAATTCGCTTTTTTACCCAGCTGGATGAGGCGGAAGGCTGATAAATCTGGCCTTGCGGCAGGCTACCTTGGTAACACGTTATCAAAGCTAACCTAAAGCATTTGCCTCCCGACATGCCGAACAGCTTCGCTCTCCCAACGCCAACTACCTGCATCCCAAGCCACTCTAAAATGCAGCTTGGCCTCAAGCAGCTCATCGAAGTAGGAATTGTACTGCTGGCTTTCCCACTCTGGTTTCCAATTTGCGCCATCATCTACCTCCTCATCTGGCTGGAAGACGGTAAGAACCCACTCTTTATTCAGGAGCGCCTCGGGAAAGAGGGCAAAGGGTTTCGCACGTTCAAATTCAGAACGATGGTGCCGAATGCTGAAGAAGTCCTCAAAAAAGTACTCGCCGAAGACGAAGAACTCCGTACCGAATGGGAAACCTTCTACAAGCTCCGCAAAGACCCTCGCGTAACACGCATTGGCAAATTCCTTCGCCGTACGAGCCTCGACGAGCTGCCGCAGCTCTTCAACGTACTGCTGGGCGACATGGGCATGGTTGGTCCGCGGCCACTCACTGCCTACCACCAGGATGTGCTGCCTGCAGATGTACGGGCACTCCGTGAGTCAGTAAAGCCGGGTATCACGGGTCTCTGGCAGGTTTCGGGCAGAAGCGACTCTGGCACCGAAGGCATGAAAAAATGGGATCCTTACTACGTACGCAACTGGTCCATCAAGCTCGACGTGAGCATCCTTGTACGGACAGCCTTTGTCGTCATCGCTTGCAAAGGCGCTTACTAGGCAACAACGGATGAGGCGGCAAAAATTTCCTGAGCCGGCAAAAAGTACGGGAGATACAGCTGGAAAACTGACAATTTAGACGAGAAAACGCGATAGGGGAAGTGGAACGGGGATTGATGAAGAAGAGGATGGCTTAATCATGCGAACTCCTGTTTGGTAAAAACCCGGTCTTTTCGAAGACCGGGTTTTCGCTTTTATACCAAAAAAAGGACCCATCCTGAGGCGGCTCAGGCAGCCATGACCGTGGAGAGCAGGTTGCTGAGCTTGTCCCGCAAGTCTCTGCGGTCTACAATAAAGTCGATAAAGCCGTGGTCTTTGAGGAATTCAGCCCGTTGGAAGCCTTTAGGGAGGTCCTGGCCGATGGTCTCGCGGATAACGCGGGGGCCGGCAAAGCCGATCAGGGCTTCCGGTTCTGCCAGGTTGAAATCGCCCAGCATGGCAAACGATGCTGTAACACCCCCTGTTGTGGGGTTTGTCATGAGCGAGATGAAGGGCAGGCCGGCTTCATGCAACTGCGCAAGGTGCGCGCTGGTCTTTGCCATCTGCATCAGGCTCAGGGCACCTTCCATCATGCGGGCGCCGCCACTCTGCGAGATAATCATCAGCGCCATTTTCTCGGTATAGGCGCGTTTGATGGCACGTGCAATCACTTCTCCTACAACCGAGCCCATCGATCCGCCAACAAAAGCGAAGTCCATTGCCGCAATCGACAGCGGATGGCCATTTATGGTACCGGATGCTGCGCTGGCTGCATCATGCAATCCTGATTTGTTTTGCGCAGCAGTGATACGGGATTCATAAGATTTACGGTCGACAAACTCGAGGGCATCAACTGCCATCAATTGCTCATCGTGCAGGGTGTATTCGCCTTCGTCAAAGATCAGCGAGAAGTAGCCGCGGCTATTCATGCGCATGTGGTAACCCGAACCCGGGAATACCAGCGCATTTTCTTCGAGCACACGGTAGTTGATAATTTCACCCGTTTCCGGACATTTGGCCCACTGGCCTTCCGGGACGTCGATTTGGTCGCTTCGCTTTGTATTGATGCCGGCTTTCTGCCGTTTAAACCAACTCATGAAACCCTGGGGTTTATGTTTGTGCGTAGGGGTAGTTGCAGGTGCGGTGGGATACCTGTGTTAACCACAAGATACCTTTTTCCTAAAAGGGTAGTCGATCAAAAATTGATTTTTTTCGCGCCTTCGGAATAAACGCATTCAGATAGTAAGGCTCAAATGACCCTGTATCATCTTGCAGCCCCGTTTTATGACGTGCTGCCCCCATTGTTGCAACAACGCTCGCAGACGGCAACAGCATGGGTATAGGGACTATAACTGGCGTGTTATCACCCGCGTCTTCATCCACAGAACCCTCCGACATGGCACTTGACAGGCATGCTGCCACGAAGGCTGCACCTTCTCCCACGATCAAAGGGCTTTTATCGCCTCGACTGTGCGCTGCGATAAACGGGCCTATTTCATCTTTTTGTAAAGATGTTACCGGGGCAAGCGGTACTACGGCTTGCTCGCCAGCCTCAAAAAGGCCGAGGTACACTTCGTTTCTGCGTGAATTGAATGCAGCGATAATGGGGGCACCTGGTTCCGCGCAGGGCAGGGCGCCTGTGGCAAGCGCATCAAGAGAAGGGACCCCAATCAGGCTGATGTTGTGGGAAAATGCCAGGCCTTTTGCAACGCTTACGCCAATACGCAGGCCCGTGTAGGAGCCCGGTCCTTTTGATACTGCAATTCCAGACAGGTCTTTTACCTTGATGCCGGCATAAGTCAATGCCTGCTGAATCATCACCACCAGGTGCTCGGAATGGGAGCGTCGTGCCGTCAGCGTGTGTTCGAAAACCACAATATCACCCGACAACACGGCAACACTGCACACATCAGTTGCTGTTTCTATGGCAAGATAATGCGTCACGATATCCTTGGGATACTAATAAAAAGAGCCGTTTTAATGGCTTTACGGTGCTTCTGCTTCTTGCAGTGGAGCAAAAAGAGAAACGTGAACGAACCGGATCTCATTCAGTTCTTGATTTTTAATTCGACGTTTGTATACTTTGAATCCCGGAATATTAATAAATTGTGAAGGCGTGTATGGTGTAGCGTGCTCCGGATCGACCATAAGGATCCCTTTCCCTTGGCCGAATAGGTATCGAATTCAATTTCTTAAGCGACTTGTGCGCAATAAAAAAGGAGGGTGTCTATGAAAGTCTATGATGCAGATCACATCCGCAATGTCACCCTGGTAGGACACCAGGGCAGTGGCAAAACGATGTTGGCTGAAGCCATGTTGTTTAACGCGGGCGGACTTAATCGAATGGGAAATATTGCTGATGGGAATACGGTGAGTGATTACCATTCAAGCGAAATCGAACGGCAAATGTCGGTATTTTCTTCGCTCCTGCACGTAGAAAAAGATGGGCACAAAATTAACCTGCTCGATACTCCGGGGTATCCTGATTTTGTGGGGGAGGTTGTAACTTCCATGAAGGTTGCCGATACAGCTGCATTTGTTATCAATGCATCGGAAGGTGTACAGGTAGGTACCGAGTTGGCCTGGGCAACCGCAAACGCAGCTCAAATTCCGAGTATGTTTGTGCTCAACCATCTCGACAAGCCTGAAACCAACTTCGAAGAGCTTATTGATCAAATCCAGGGGCGTTTTGGGCGCGGCGCTACCGTTGTTCAAATCGCCGGCGGAAGCGGTTCCAGGTCGATCATCGACGTCCTGATCATGAAGCAAATTTCGTATCCGGATGACTCTGGCAAGCCGCAGTTTAACGACATCGATCCAGCCTTTCTGGAGCGGGCAGAGCAACTTCACAACGAACTCATCGAAAACATAGCTGAAAATGATGAGTCGCTGATGGAGCTGTACTTTGAAAAAGGCTCCTTGACTGAAGAAGAAATGCGGCAGGGACTTCATGAGGCAATGCTGAAGCGCCAGCTCTTCCCCATCTTCCTTACGAGTGCTACCGAAAATATTGGTGTATCTCGCCTGACAGATTTTATCTCGAATGTTTGTCCGTCTCCAGCTGAAATGCCAATGGCAGCAGTATCGGAAGGTGATCCGGTTGCGGCTGATGAGCATGGTAAGCCTGTTGCTTTTATTTACCGCACGATGGCTGAGCAGCACGTGGGTGAATATTCTTTCTTTCGGGTGTATTCGGGCACGCTTGAACCCGGGCTTGATCTGGAAAATGCGCAGACCGGTTCAACGGAGCGTTTGGGGCAATTATTTGGCATCAACGGACGGGAGCGCGAGCCTGCCGCAAAAATGGTAGCCGGCGACATCGGCGCCCTTGTTAAATTGAAAAACTCGCATTCAAACAACACGCTGCGCAAGAAAGGAGAAAAAACGTCGATCAAACCGATCGTATTTCCAGAGCCGCGGTACACAACAGCCATCCATGTTGTCAAGCAGGGGGAAGAAGACAAGTTGGCCCAGGGCTTACATGCACTCGCCAACGAAGACCCTTCGCTGATCCTTACCCAGGACCCACATCTTAATCAAATGCTGTTGGGTGGGCAAGGGGAGATGCATCTCGCAATTGCCAAGTACAGGCTGTCTAACCGATTTGGTGTAGATGTCGCTTATGGCAAACCCAAAATTTCATACCGCGAAACCATACAGGGTAAAGCCCGCTCTTCGTATCGACATAAAAAACAATCGGGTGGATCGGGGCAGTTTGCTGATATTTCGATGATGGTGGAAGCCCTTGATGGTCCGTTTAAGCCCCCCTCAGATATTACCGTGCGCGGGACAACAGAACTTACAACGGATTGGGGTGCGCGGGTCGAGTTTATCGACGGCATTGTTGGTGGGGTGATTGACATGCGCCGCTTTGCCGGCTCCATCCAGAAAGGTGTTATGGAGGCCATGCAAAAAGGGCCGATTGCCGGCTACCCGGTTGGTAATCTCCGCGTCATTGTGTTTGATGGCGGCATGCATCCCGTAGATTCGAATGATGCTGCGTTCAAGAGCGCCGGCCGCATGTGTTTCCGGGACGCATTCAAGCAGGCTTCCCCTGTGATTCTGGAGCCGGTGTGTAATGTGGAAGTGATGGTGCCAGACTCTTATACCGGTGATGTAATGGGCGATCTCAACACGCGCCGTTCGAGAATCCAGGGCATCGAGTCTGAAGGATTGCTTCAGAAAATTCTGGCGCAGGTGCCCGAGGCCGAGCTCTACAGGTATTCAACGTCGCTACGCTCAATGACGCAGGGACGCGGTCTACATACGGCTTCTTTCTACCAGTATGAGGCTATGCCGCGGAATATTCAGGAGCAGCTGCAGAAAGAAAACGAAGAGGCTGTTGAAGCGTAATATCCTGTGAGATAGAACGGTCCGCAACAGAACGAAATACAAAAGCCCTTCTCGATCTCCTCGAGAAGGGCTTTGCTGTACAGATTAGTACAGAAGTAGGGTACTGAATTTTAATGTGGCGAGAGAGGGATTTGAACCCTCGACCTCCGGGTTATGAATCCGACGCTCTAACCACCTGAGCTACCTCGCCGAACATTGCGTATACCTGAAGCTTTATACTGCGCCACAGGAAACGAACAGGCTAGTAATCGCTTTTGTACCTGCTTTTGTTTCTTTGTACACTAGAATCTTTATAGAAAATCCGGCAACCTGATGGTTTGGAGTGAAATAATCAGCCAAAATCGTGTCGTAGAAGCTTTGCGGCGAGAAATGGAGCAAGAAAGGATTGCCCATGCTTACCTGTTTCACGGTCCAGATGGTGTGGGGAAGCGGGCCGTTGCGCTTGCGCTGGGGCAGGCCTTGCAGTGCGGCACCCTGCTTGAAGCGCGCCGGGCGGGTAATGCGAATGAGACCACACAAGAAGCCTGCGGTACGTGCGCTGCTTGTATGAAAGCCAGCCGGATGATGCACCCGGACATTCAAGTGCTCTTTCCTTATCCCTCAGACACAAAACCTGAAGACGTCGCCGAGCGCTTACGTGCATTTGCCGGCAACCCCTACGCGCCGTTCGACTATGTGCGCCGGCCTTCGCTCAATGACCCCAAAAAAGTATCCAACAAACAGGCCATCTACACAGTGGCCCGGGTAAACCAAGAACTACGCCGATCCATGAGCTTCAAGCCGGTGGAAGGCCAGTATAAAGTTGTGCTGTTGACCGATGTGGAAGCGATGCGGCTGGAAGCAGCCAATGCTTTCTTGAAACTTCTGGAAGAACCATCGGGCGCTACCATCTTTATCCTCATTACAACGCGGCCTGACCGTTTGCTGCCCACCATCATATCCCGCTGTCAACGGATGCGATTTGACACGTTGCACGCAGATGATATCCAGCATGCGCTTGTTCAGCGCGCTGGCCTGGAGGCAGACCGGGCAACAATGCTTGCGCGCATGGCCAACGGCTCCTACAGCCGGGCCCTCGAACTCTCAGAAAACGAAGAGCTCCTTGGCAACAGGCAAATGGTGCTCGATTTCTTCCGACTTTCCTACACCCAGCATACCGACAAAATTGCCGACATCATTCAGCAAATGAATGGCCTCGGGCGCGAAAGACTAAAAGGATTGCTGACCCTGATGTTAAGCTGGGTGCGTGACCTGATGTTGTACAAAGTTACCGGGGAAGAAGCGCTCCTTGTAAATATCGATCAGTTTCAAACCATCAAGGCGTTCTGCGATAAAGTACCAAATGCGCAGATAGAAGCCATGGTGTCACTGGTTGAAGAAGCCATTGAGCTGGTAGGGCGGAATGTGCAGAACAACCTGATCCTGACCGTACTCGCAAATAACCTGTTTCTTGCCATGCACGGTGCACCGGATGACCGGCTTTACGTTCCTTTACATGAAGCATAACAGGCTGCAAGGTATTGCACAAATGCGGGTCTTTTTAGTATAGTTACAGGGTTCGACGATTAAATTAGGAAAGCTCATGGGATGTGGATCATGTGGTACGGGAGGCGGGTGTGGTGGTGCCGGTTGTGGAGGAAATGGAGGGTGCTCGTCCAAGCGGGCTGGAACGGCAGCCTGTCCGTCTATGCATGCTTATGACTGGCTAAACGATCAGGCATTGGGCGCAGTACCTATTGTGTATGATGTCTTTGAAGTGGTTTTCAAAGGAGGACGTAAAGGCTTCTACAGAAATGACGAGCTCGACGTACAAACCGGTGACTTCGTTATTGTTGAGGCGGATCGGGGGCAAGATTTTGGGACCATCCATATGGTTGGTGAGATGGTGCGGCTTCGTATTCGCTCCAAAGGGATCCAGGATGATTCTAGTTTCCCCAAGATATTGCGCAAAGCTACCCTGAAAGATATTGAGCGTTGGGAAGCCAACAAGGAAAAAGAGACCGAGACCTTCCTGATTGGCCGGCGCTCTATTGATCGGATGAACCTGCCCATGAAGCTTGTCGATACGGAATGGCAGTTCGACCACAAGAAAGTAACGTTCTATTTCACTGCAGACCACCGCGTGGATTTTCGTGAACTTGTGCGTGATCTTGCGCGACGCTTCAGAACCCGCGTTGAACTGCGTCAGATCGGTGCGCGCGACGAAGCAGCGCGTATTGGCGGCATTGGGTCTTGTGGCCGAGAATTGTGTTGCTCTACGTGGTTGCAAGAGTTCAAACCGGTATCTACCCAGGCTGCCAAAGCGCAGAACCTGCCATTGAATCCCGTGCGTTTGAGTGGGCAGTGTGGCCGGCTCAAATGCTGTCTGAACTACGAGCTTGAGCAATACATGCAGGCCCTGAAGGCCTTTCCCAAGGTGGATACCCTTGTTACTTCTCAAGATGGAAAGCGTGGCACCGTCCGCAAAATCGATATTTTCAAGAAGCGGATATGGGTACACTACCCGGATGGCGCGTGGGAAGACCTGGACCTTGAAGCTTTCAATGCCGGGAGAGTGGGCGAAAACACAGCTGCAAGTTAAAACTATCTAGCCCAGTAGATCGTCCAGGTTGTCGATGCCCTCAATGTCATCCAGAATGTCGTCGGCTGAGGGACGAACCAGCGCGAGAATGGCGCTATGCGGGACAATCACGTATTCCTTTTCCCGGAATGTTACCTCAATCATTTCTTTGCGCAGGAAGAACGCAAGATCCCCAGGTTGTGCCTGTAGCGGCAGATAACGCGCTGCACTGCGCGACGTAGCCCATGGCTCTCCATCCGAATATTCGGGATTGGGCATAACATAACCAGGTCCTACCCGCACAATTCTGCCGATACTGACTCGCTCGCGGTCAACAACTGTAGCCGGCAGGTAAAGTCCGGACTTGGTTTGTTTTTCTCCCCCTTCCTGTTCGATCAGTACACGATCACCAATGATGATGATTTCTTCCATGATGCAGCGGTCAAATTTGCTAGACGACAATACTTTAAAATAACAAAAAACGCACTGCCAGGTTCGCAGTGCGTTTTGAAAAAGATGTGGCGCGTAAAGCGGTGGTAGTTACATACGGCTTTACGGTGCAAGTGTAATGATATGGACTCCAGTTATAGCTGGAATACTGCGAAGAGCAGCAAACCTACTACACCGACTCCAACTACCATGACACGGATCAATCGATCAACAGGGTTTCTCATGTTTGTCTCCGTTTGTGGTGGGTAGTAAATATGGCTGGATCGTAGTGAGGTAATACTTCAATAAATAAAGAGTCAAAGCATATAGTCAACAATATACCCAATAAAAATAAGGACAAAGGCCCTTTTTAACCTTTTCTTAGTCAAACTAAACTTGTAAGACGCGTGCGCCAACGGCATTTTGACTGTGCGTTTTTGGCGCATAAGGCTGTGCTGAAAGTCACCTCTACAAAAGTCGTTAGATTGGGTAATGATTACCGGGGGAAATATCCCAACTTCCACTCATTTATCTATTTCAAAAAACAACGCACGCGTTGCTTCACGATAACCCCTCGTGATCCAAGTGTTTGTACGTTTATTAGATATTCTTCAGCGGCACACTTTTTTGCCGGCTACTTAAAAAATTATGCTGGATTTGGGGGAGTAGAGGGCGAAAGAGTAGCATATGGAAATGTTGCTCAGCGGGTTTATCGCAGGGTATATTGATCCCATGCCGAGTGTGAGGTTGCTGCAATTCGGATGGATACCCAATCTAGTTGGGCATGACGATCAGGTAGAACAGCTTGCGTGATAGATTGGCATTGTAACTAAGTGCAAACAAATAAATATTGAGGGTTTTCGTAAATCCTATTCCGTATAACAGAACGGTAAAGGCCAAAAACCTTCAACCTGTAACCTTTAACAGCAAACAGATCAATCCTTCAGGATTTATTTGTTTGCACTTACCACTCGTTTTCTTCTTTGGTCACGCCCATCTCTACTGGCGTTGGATAGTCCTTGGTAAAGCAGGCATTGCAGTAGCCGTGTTTGGACTCATTGGCGGCTTTCACAGCTTTCATCATACCATCTGCTGTGATGTAAGCAACGGAATCTACACCCAGCCATTTCGCCATTTCGTCAATACTGCCAAACTGGTTGGCAAAGAGCTCTTCTTTGCTGGGGAAGTCCATGCCATAGAAGCAGGGGCTGATAACAGGGGGGGAAGAGACGCGGAAATGCACCGCTTTTGCGCCGGCTTCCCTGATCATGTTAACCAGGAAGCGGGCTGTGGTGCCGCGTACAATGGAGTCGTCGACTATAACCACTACGCGGTCTTTGAGCACGCCATCTACGGTATTGAATTTTAAGCGGACACGCGTTTCCCGCGTATCCTGACCGGGGGCGATGAATGTCCTGCCGATGTAGTGGTTGCGGATGAGACCAATTTCGTATTTACAGTCGAAGCCAAGCTTTTGGCACTCGGATACATAGCCCAGGGTAGCTGTATTGGATGAATCAGGCACTGAAATCACAATAGGCGGTTTTTCGCCTTCTTTGATTTTCGGGACCGGCGCATCGTGTGCCAGTTCTTTGCCAATTTTACGGCGGACCTTGTCTACCATTTCGCCAAACACCATTGAGTCAGGGCGGGCGAAATAGATGTATTCAAAAATACACTGACTGACCCGGTACTTCGAGGGCAAATTGTAGCTTGTAAATGTGGTTTCGCCCCGCTCATCACGCGAGATAACCAGAATTTCGCCGGGTTCAATATCGCGTACATACTCTGCGCCAATCAGGTCGAACGTGCACGTCTCGCTGGAAACGAGGTATGTTGGGCCTTCCGTGTTTGGCGTTTGCAATTTGCCCAAAGCCAGGGGCCTGAAACCGTTCGGGTCGCGGACGGCAATCATGCTGGTGTCCGTCAACATCAGCAAAGAGAACGCGCCTTCCAGTTGGGAGAGCGCGTCGAGAATCTGGTCAGTTTGTTTGCGCCGGCGGCTCTGGGCGATCAGGTGGAGGATGATCTCGCTGTCGCTGGACGTTTGGAAGATGGTACCACGCTCGCTAAAAGAGCGCCATAATTCGCGCGCATTCGAGATGTTGCCATTGTGCGCCAATGCGAGGTTGCCGTCGCGGTAGTGCACTTTGAAGGGCTGAATGTTGGCCCGGTTGTCAGAGGCACCGCTGGTGGAATATCTGTTGTGCCCAATCGCGGAGAGGCCAAGCAGATGGGTGTCAAAGATGGTGGGGTCGTTAAATACGTCAAGGACCAGGCCGTGGTCCTTGTGTACGGGCATAACCCATTTCTTTTTGTGCTCGTCGAAGGTGGACGTAACGATACCGGATCCTTCCTGGCCCCGGTGCTGCAAACCATGGAGACCCAGGTACGTGAGCTTGGCTGCGTTCGACGCGTTAAAAACGCCAAAAATACCGCAATGCTCTTTAATCTGTTTCATGCGACCAGCGATTTGTCGGCTGTAGGTGGATGTATTTGGATAAACACACGACCAATGCGATGGTTTTCGACAGACTCGATCCGCATGGTCATGGCTTCATATTCCACGAGATCCCCTTCCCCTGGAATTTCCCCTTTCAGATGAAATATAAGGCCTCCAAGTGTTTCAAAGTCGTAACTTTCGAAATCCAACTCAATCTTCAAAAGATCGCGGAGGTCATCCAGATTGATTCGGGCATCGAAGCGATGGGAAAACTCATCGATTTGCTCATGCATTTCTGCTTCTGCCTGATCGTATTCGTCGCGGATATCACCGACAATTTCTTCGAGCACATCTTCCATTGTGACGAGGCCGGCAGTGCCACCGTACTCATCGAGCACAATCGCAATGTGCATTTTCATTGCCTGAAACTCTCGCAGGAGATCGTCGAGTGGTTTACTGGCCGGCACAAAAAATGGTTTTCGGACCGTTTCGCGCCAGTTCGGCTCATGCGGGCCACTCGATGACGAAATGTACGGAAGCAGGTCTTTTACATAGACAAAACCCACAATATTGTCGATGTGGTTCTCGTACAGCGGCACGCGCGAATGACCGCTGCTCCGAATCATATAAAGCACGTCATCGAGGCTGGCTGTAATGGGCAATGCGTCCATGTCGAGCCGGCTAATCATGATTTCGCGTACGGTGGTGTCGCCAAAATCCATTATCGAGTGGATAAACTCGCGCTCATCTTCTTCAATTGTGCCCTGGGCTTCGCCAATATCAGCCATGGCTTTGAGGTCATCGCCCGATAAATACTGGATCCTTGGCGAGCCATATCCCATAGCCGCTGCAAACCAGCGGGTAATTGGGCGCGATATCGGGTAGGCAATTCGATGAATGATCATTACCGGCATCGAGACGCGCCGGCCAAACGTCAGAAAACTCCAGGTTGCGATTATACGCGGGATAACTTTGTTGGCAAGCAGTAATACAAGCGTGCAAGCCACAATACATAGCAACAGGCGCCGATTAAGCGAGAGCGCCGTATTGGCTTCGAGGTAGTTGTTGGTGACCAGGTAGAAGAAGAGGGTAAAGGAGACCGTTGCCACTACCAGTAATGCGTTGAGTGTAAGCAAAACCTGGTTTTTTTGGGCAATCAGCTTGCGCAACCGCTTGCTTGCTGTATCTCCTTTTTCTCTCAGTAGATCGCTTGATGAGCTATTGAGAAAAGAGAAGGAGCGTACGCAACTGGCAAGAAACGCCACAAGCAGCCACAGCACAATCGTTGTGCCTATAAATGCTGCCATTGCATCGGTAACTACAAGTGCAACAGATTCAACGTCTAGAAAAGCTACGTTGGGGTATAAAGAAGGATCAGGGTCAGCTTCCACTGCTGGGAGGATGCAACTCCTGGTTAGTTAAGGATAGCTAGAAGTACAGTACTTAAAGTGTGTATATCGACAAGGATGTCGCAGTTGATAAAAACGAAGCCCCGGGGTTAGGGTTTCCCCGGGGCCTTGCTTCTCAATTGCTGTAATTACCCAATGATATTCAGGAGGGTAACAACAAAGACGACCAAAATCAGCAATGGGCAAATATAGCGGACAAAGAACGGCCATACTTTGCTAAACCAGTGGTCATTGATGCCTGGGAATCCACTGCTAATTTCATCAAGGGCGTTGTGTGTTTTCCATACATAACCCAGGAAAATACAGATCATAAATCCGCCGAGGGGCAGGCCAATGTCATTAAAGAGGGTAGCCAGGACACCAATCAGGTTCAGGTTGAACGAGATGATCACAGAGAAAAATGCGATCGCTGAACCAATAATGAGGGCTGATTTCTTTCTGGACCAGTTCAATTCGTCAATCGCGTATGACGTTGGTACTTCAAGGAGTGAAATGGTAGACGTCAGGGCTGCCATTGAAAGGAGGACGAAAAACGTGATGCCAAAGATGGCGCCGACGCTTGAGGCCATCTGATGAAACATGGCTGGTAATACGTTGAATACCAACGTGTCACTGGAAATAAGCGCGCCGGCTTCATTTAAGATTTCAATACCGTTTGCCTGGGCAACATACATTGACGGAATGATGAGCAAGCCTGCGATAAACGCGATGCCCACATCTGCCAGGGTTACATAAGCTGCAACTTCAGGGATATTCTGTTTTTTGCTCAGGTAAGAACCGTAGGTAATCAAAGCCCCCATCCCAAGGGAGAGGGAGAAGAAGGCTTGTCCCATGGCCTGGAAAATGAGTCCGACACTGAGCTTGCTGAAGTCTGGCTGCAGGTATGCTGCAAAACCTGCACCGCTGCCTTCCTGGGTTTCAACGTAAACGATCATCAAGATCAGAATACCAATCAGCAAAGGCATCATGGTTTTTGTGGCGCGCTCAATACCGCCGCTGATGCCGCCGGTTACCACCGAAATGGTAAGCCCCATAAAGAGGACACAGAATAAGGCGGACACCGCACCCCCGCCGAGGCTCCCGCTAAACCAGGCGGACAACTCGGCATTTCCGGTGAAATGGAAGATCTCGGCAAATACAAAACTGAATGCCCAGCCGGCAATCACATTGTAGAATGCCAGAATCATGATGCCGCAAATGAGGCCCCAGAATCCAATAAGGGGGGCAAAACTGCCGCTGCTCAGGGCGCGAAAGGCCCCTACCGGGTTTTTGCTGGTTTTTCGCCCAATAACAAGTTCTGCCGTCATGACGGGGAAGCCGACGAGGAAACAGCAAAGCAGGTAAATAATCAGAAATGCCGCGCCGCCATTTTCAGCAACTTCGCTTGGGAATTTCCAGATGTTGCCCAGTCCGACAGCTGAGCCGGCTGCTGCCAGTACAAATCCTAGTTTAGAGCTCCACTGCCCTCTTTCTTGCGATGTAGGCGCCATGAACGCTACCTGTATGTTGGTGGGTTGAATACGTAAGGGTAATTCTTCGGCACATCCCATCCCTATGCCCCATATTACCAGCACGTTACGGTAAAATCAAGAGACGAAGGAGGAGGAATATTGAATAACGAAGAAGGAATGCTGAATATCGAAGCACCATCACTTCGTCATTCAGCATTCCTTCTTCGTTATTCTGCGGTTCAATTGCCGCGGTAGAAAGGGCCGTACGCTTTTATCAGCTGGTCTGTGCTACAAAATCGGCTTCAAACAGCGCAGTTTTGAGGCGCTCCTGCGCTTGGGCTGCTGCAAGGGCTTGCAGGAAATCGATGCGTTCATCCAGTTCGAGCCGGCTGAAAATGGCCGGTCCATTCAGGCCCAGGATATCGCGATGTGGGGTAGTTAACGGTGTTTCATTGGCTGACCAGAGCTGTTCACGCATCTTTTCGCCAGCCCGCACGCCGATAAATTTAATGGGGATGTCTTTCTGCGGTGCCAGTACATCAATCATGCGCTGGGCAAGCGTCAGAATTTTCACAGCAGGATCCATCCGCAAGGTAAACACGGGCGCAGTACTGTAAAGCAATGTCTGCAGAATCAAACAGCAGGCGTCGTCAACGCCCATGAAAAAGCGTTCCATGTCAGCATGGGTTACCGTAACCGGACCACCCTCCAGTATCTGCTCGATAAACGTTGGTACGACACTGCCCAGGCTCCCGAACACATTACCAAAACGGACGGTTTTGGTTCGCATGGTGCCATTGGCAGCTCGAACATACCATTCCGTGAGGCGCTTGGTTGTACCCATTACGCTGCTTGGGTCGACCGCTTTATCTGTCGAGATAAAAATGAACTGCTCAACGCTGTGTTGTTCAGCAGCCCTGAGCAGGTTTACAGACGCGAGGGTGTTGTTTTCAAAAGCCTGCACGGGATGGAATTCCATCATCGGTACGTGTTTGTAGGCTGCTGCGTGGAAAATCACCTGGGGTGCGTGTTCATCGAGCAGTTGATCAACGGCAGTGGTGTGGCGAACATCAACCAGTTTGAAAACGAGTTCAATATCGGGATTGTGTTTACGGAGCGACTGTTCAAGGCGGAAAAGATGGAATTCGCTAAAATCAACAAGGATCAGTTTGGTCGGCTTCAGGTCTAGCAGTTTTTTTGCTAAGACGCGGCCAATTGACCCTCCTGCACCGGTAAGCATCACACACTGCTTGCGCAAATGTGCGCGCAATGCATCAACATCAACCTGCGCCGGCGCACGGTCCAGCAGGTGCTCGATGCGCAAAGCCGACGGGGCCAATGGGTGAAATGAAGAGCCTTCGTGATGTAACATCAGTGCTTCCGGGAGTCGAACAATAAAAAATGAATGGAAAAACGCACAGGTAAAACGCCCTGCGTCTTCTCTTTTTATTACGTCAGGTTTTTACGACGTCAGAAAATGAATCAAAACCCATACCGAACTATGTCAACTCTCCTTGCGGCAGTGCACATTGACGAAGAATGGTTTCCAGTTGAAGGGCCATTTTCGAGCGGTCAAACAGCTCGGCAGCGATTGTAGATCCGTTTTTGCCGGCTGTAGAAAGCAACCCGGGATCGTCTATCACATTTTCTATACAACGAACAAGTGCTTCAGGTTCTTCCCAAGGTGCGTACCACCCGCAGTTGTGTTTTGCGACAAATGCCCGTGTCCATCCCGGATTGGTGACAATAACCGGTGTACCTGCTGCGAGGCTATCAAAAAACTTCGCTGGCGAGTTGGTTGCAAGAACCGGCAGATTGATAAAGGATACCAGCGATACCGTAGCTGCACGAAACCAGTCGAAAACCTGGTGTCGGGGCGCTGCTTCTATCAAACTCAAGTTCTGTTGTGCCGCAACAGCCCTGCGTATATGCGCCTCAAAGAAGCCACTGCCCAGCAATACAAAATGTATGTCTTCTCGGTGTTGCAGGGCGCTGCTGGTTTCAAGTATCTGCGGTATTGCATTGGCGCGTCCGAGGGTGCCGGCATACAGCACTATTTTTTTGCCGGCAAGGCCATGGGCCTGGCGTAACGCATCTCCGGCAGTGGTATCTGTGGTGTTGGCAAAGTTCAGGTCCGTACCGTTAAGCAAGACCGAGATTTTGTCATCGCCGACCCCTTTCTCTGCGATGTGTGACGCCATGTCTGGCGAGAGGGCAATATTATGTGCGGCACCACTGTACAGATTTTCTTCAATTTTGTAGAGGCGCCGGCGCAACCAACCGTGTTTGATGGCTCCCATTTGAATGGGGAAATCCGGCCAGAGGTCACGGACTTCGAAAACCCACGGAATGCGGCGAAAACGGGCAACTTTTGCAGCGGCCCATGCTGCAGTGAGCGGAGTTGAGCTACCGATGATGACATCAGGTCGGTCAATTTTAAGCCCTTGCCAGAAGGCTTTCCACATGTAGCCGGCGTAAGCTTTTAACCGGGCAGCGTTGCCCATGGCATTTTCGTATGGCACGGCAAGTTGATGCACTTCTACCCCGGGTGGTGCCCACGCAAAGTTGTTTGTTTGCCTTTTCTTCTGCCAGATATCCGATGTAATGATGCTGACGCGGTGATTTTTACTCAACGCCTTTACAAACTGGAAATGCCGGCCACTGGCTGCACAATCAGGATTATGGTAATACTGATAAAAAAGCAGAATATGCATTGGGTGCTGGCTGGAAATCCGGGCGATGGTTGGAATCAGATCGGCGACTCAACAGGCAACTCTTCAGCGCCCACAAAATCAACATTTTGACCACGGGGGCCGTAGGTGTTCTCTTTGCCGTTCAACAGGCTAAACGGCGTGCGCAATAAGATGCTGGTGTCCTTAATCAGGTTGGCCTGTTCGATATATTCAACATCCAATTGAATGCGTTGCGGCCAGTCGATGGCGTTTCTGCCATGGATTTGGGCCCAGCCTGTAATGCCGGGGCGCATGTCGAGTCGCTGCTTTTCAAAGGGGCCATACTGTGCCACTTGTTCGGGAATTGTTGGACGCGGCCCTACGATACTCATGTCTTTTTTGAGCACGTTAAACAACTGCGGCAACTCATCGATGCCCCAACGCCGCATGAAGCTGCCAAATGGGGTGACCATGGCTTGCGGATTTGTTACTTCGTGTGCGCCCTGGTATAAGGTCCTGAATTTGTAAATCCAGAATCGCTGTCCCTTAAGGCCAACGCGTTCCTGTTTGAAGAAAATGGGCCGGCCGCTTTCAAGCAGGATAGCCAGCATGATCACCAAAAATAACGGGGAAAAAAGGATGAGAAGCGCAAGGGCCAGAAGTACATCAGCAGTTCTTTTCAGTATGAGATACATAGACTTGAGAATAGAAGTGCAGTAGAGAGGGTACGTACAAACAAATCAATCCTCCGGGAATTATTTGTTTGTTGTTAAAGGTTACAAGTTCAAGGTTGCAGGTTTTTCTTATGCTAGACGCACAGATGCGGTATTGCCTCGCAAAAGGCTTGCCGTATAATGCTGGTTCACACGGTAAAGTGCCAATGACTCAACCGTTTATAGCGGTCTTGTACCATAAAAAGCCGGTCATTTCAACGTTCCCAATCATCAGAAAGTCTTTACTTTTTTAGGGAGTTGCGGAAGTATATCACCCAGGATGTCGCCTATCGTAAAGATCTGTCCGGGCAGCAAAGCGGGATAAAAAGGAAGCGCCAGGCTTCGATTCGAAATAGACTCGCAAACAGGGAAATCGCCTGTTTTGTATCCAAATCGCTCCCGATAATAAGGTTGCAAATGTATGCTGGGGAAATAGGATGCACACCCTATGCCTCTTTCACGCAGAAGTTTCAGGGCAAGGTCCCGGGCATCGTCTGTAAAGTCTTCTCTTAATCGGATCACGTACACAAACCAGCTACGCGTTACGGGTAGCTGGTTTTTTCCCGTTACGTTGGGCATGGTTGTGGGCGTCGCCGGCAATATGAGACTTTCAACGTAAGGTTCGAGCGCTTCCGTATATGCTGTTGCAACGCGTTCCCTCGCGGCCAGTAATCCAGGCAATCGCTCTAGCTGCGCACAGCCCAGTGCTGCTGCCAGTTCATCCATTCTGTAGTTGTAGCCGAGGCGTACGTGCTCCATGCGCTCGCGAACAGCGCGGCCCTGGTTGCGCATCGAGCGGCACAGTTCGGCAAGGGTGTCGCTGTTTGTGGTGATGCACCCGCCTTCGCCGGTTGTCATTTGTTTGTTCGGATAAAAACCAAAGGCAGCCGCATCGCCCCAGGCCCCAATTGGGGTGTCTCCAATACGTGCGCCAGGCGCCTCACAGGCGTCGTCGATCAGGTGCAATCCGTGTTGCGTTGCCAACTCCTGGAGAGCCGGCCAGGGGGCAGGTGCCCCGAAAACATCTATCCCCAGAATCCCTTTTGTAGCAGGCGAGATCGCTGTCTGAAGCTGCTCCATATTAAAAGAAAGGGTAGCCGGGTCAATATCAACAAACCTGGGGTGGGCATTTTCAAAAAGCAGGCAGTTGCTCGATGCTATAAAACTAAACGGTGTGGTAACTACTTCATCGCCGGCGCCTATACCCAGGCTCTTTACAATTAGGTGCAATGCAGATGTGCCACTGTTAACCGCTACGGCGTGCTTGACTCCACAAAATGCCGCCATCTGGGCCTCAAACTGATCAAGCATTGGCCCCAGTGCCAGCCGAGATGAGTTGAGCACGCGCATGACATATTCCCGCTCTTTGGTGCCGATATTGGGTTTCGACAAAGGGATAGATTCAGGGGAGCTTTTTGACATATGCATCACGATAAAGGGGGGCTGGGTAAGCACCACCTGTTAAGATGTGAGAAATCGCACGAATAAAAGAACAGTTGCGGGCATTGTTTCGTATCAGACCGCATTGATAAAAGATTTGAACCAGGATTATCGCTGTTCTTCCAAAATATGGGTCCACATTTCTCTGTTTGATCTTTGTATGCCTGATTTCTGTTTGTCTGATTATTGTTTGAAGGTCCGTTGCCGCCAGATATCCAGATTGATGCTTTATGCCTTGTAAATCGTCCGGTTGTTGCCGGCACATGATATTTATCCTATAAGAAACGCTATTCAGAAGAAACACCATCCGTGACGAACATAATTTAGCGTTTCTCACATCATACAATGCGCCAAAAACTGATGACAACACACTGATAGCATTTGGCGCATTGGCTTAGCATTGCTCGCAATACTTCATTTTTATTGATGCATAACGTAAAATTTTCTCAAGCCTGTCCATTGTTCATTGTATTTGCCTGCCTGGTATTGGTTAGCAGTTTTTCTGCAGCCACCGCCCAGGCCCAGGAGATTCCCGAATCGATCCAGCAGCAACTTCGCCAAAACGGTATGAGTGCCGACGAAGCCCGGCGGGAAGCGCTGCGACTCGGTATAGATCTGTCTGACCCGGAAGCAGCAACAGCGCGTGCGCGGCAGCTAGGTGTACCGGAATCGTTAATCCAGCAAATGCTCACCGCTATCGCTGACGAAGAGGAAATGGGGCGAACGGTCCCAACTGATGGCATCGTAGATCGCGAAGTGCCAAGCCTGGCCGGCCGGCCTATCATTTCTCCCGAAGTACTCTACGTCCCTGACCAGGACCCGCTCTTGTTGCCAACTCCCGATCTTGATGCTGAACTTGGCTTCCAGAACATTGTCGGTGATACCGTGCTGGTTCGCGTGCCGTTAAAAGATGACCTTTCTGGCATCAATGTAGCCGATTTCTTTTTTGTTGATGCCGCCCAGGAAGACACCCTGTATGCCTTTAGCGTGCGCCGCGTGCTTGGGAGTAAATACGAAGGCATGTGGCAAGCTTTGTTCATCGTATCACCCGACACTAAATCAGATGATTGGCTGCTGCTGGTTAATGCAATTGATGAAAGTGGGAACGACAACATCATCGACACCGAAGAAGTGTTGCGCGTGCGCAGGGAAGGTGAAGAACTGGTAGACGCTGATACGGCAGCGGTGGCTGATAGCCTGATTCACTTTGGGTATGATCTGTTCTTTATTCGTCCGGAAATGTTTGAGCAGGCGCCCGTAGGCCCTGTTGATGAGGGGTACGTAGTTGGGCCCGGCGATGAACTGCGGCTTATTGTGTTTGGTGCAGCAGAATTCCAGCACGACCTTGAAGTGGATCCTGAAGGACGCATTTTTGTGCCAAATGTGGGCCAGCGGGTAGTGGCCGGCAGCCGGCTTTCGTCGCTGCGAGAAGACATTCGCATCTGGTTAGGGCGTAGTTACGCCGGTCTCCTCACCGAGCCACCTGAGGTGCTGATGGACCTGACCGTCAAGCGGTTGAAACCGGTCAATGTGTTTGTGCTTGGCGAGGTTGGAAAGCCTGGCCGTTTTCCGCTGGCAAGCAATTCTACCGTATTCAATGCATTGTACTCTGTTGGGGGCCCACAAACATCAGGGAGCTTGCGTGATGTACAGGTCATCCGCCGTGGCCGCGTCACCTATTCCGTTGACCTTTACGAGTACCTGTTGAAAGGATATTCTTCGGGTGATGTACAACTTCGCTCGAATGATAACGTGTTTATCCCGCCCCGCGGCAAGACGGTTACTATAAAGGGTGAAGTACATCGGCCGGCTATTTATGAGTTGAAAGGCCGGGAGACATTCCAGGATTTACTCTCTTTTGCCGGCGGGCTAAAAGCTGAAGCATACACCCGTCGTTTCCAGATTGAACGCGTGGTGCCTTTTGAAGACCGCGCTGATCCGTTGCAAGTGCGCACCGTACTCGACTTTAATCTCGCCGAGATCCTCCGCGGAGACGCCGGCGTTGCAATTGAAGACGGTGACGTTGTAACCATTTTTTCTATTCCCGAATCATCAAACCTGGCAGCGTTAAGCAAGGTGCGCGCAGCCAGTGTGAATGGCGCTGTTTTTAGTCCGGGTACCTATGAGTTGACCGGACAGGTACGCACGCTGCGAGAACTCATCCAGCAGGCAAATGGCCTCACCGGAGACGCTTTTCTCGGCAAGGTGGAGCTGTATCGGTTGACGGAAGACCTGAAAAAACAGGTGGTCTCGCTCAACCTCGATGAAATCATGCAGGATGTGCCGACCCAGAATCTGGTACTACAGCCACAAGATAGCCTCTATATCTATTCAACCCAGGTGCTCCAGCAAATCCCCGTTGTAAACATCTCGGGACAGGTTCGGACACCCGGACAGTTTGACCTGCTCGAGAATATGTCGGTGGTCAACCTGCTCTATAAAGGTGGAGGCTTACGCGATCCGGAGTATCTGAAAAATGTCTTTAAAGATCGGGCCGATCTATTTCGTAAAAGTGCAGACGGACGGTCAGAAGAAATTATACCGTTTCATCTTGGCGAGGCCCTTGAAGGCCGTGGTTACGGTGCTGAGCTGCTACAGCCCGGTGATGAAATTCGCATCTACCCACTGGAAGTAGAAGTATTACGAGAGCCCTACGTCGAGATTTCAGGTGCGGTTAAAAAGGAAGGCCAGTTTCGCTTCCGGGAAGGCATGACGCTGGAAGACCTGATCTTGCAAGCCGGCGGATTTGAAGAAGGCGCTTACCTGCAGGAAGTAGAAGTGACGCGGTTGGATTCTACTCGAAGTATCAATGAGCTGGCAACCAGTATTCAGGTGCCGTTTGTGGCACTAGACCAAAATTCAAATCCTTCTTTTGGCGTAGTCGAGGGGCTCCCTGATCGCTCGAGACCTGCTCGTCAATTTCAGTTGCAGCATCTCGACAGGGTATACGTCCGACTGGATCCGGGCTTTCGCGAGCAGCAGATTGTCACCATTAATGGGGAAGTCCAATTCCCGGGTACCTATACATTGCTCCGCGAGAACGAGACGCTGACTGAAATTATTCGACGCGCAGGAGGCGTGTTGCCAACCGGATACCCGAAAGGGGGGCGGCTATTACGCGAGAATTTGCAGGTGATTGTGGAGATGGATAAAGCACTCGCCGGCAACTATGACGCAGACATGATTATGCTACCGGGGGATGAAGTTGTGATTCCTTTGCAGCCCAATACGGTAGCTGTCCGTGGTAACGTTGCCAACGAAGGGCTGATCAAATATGAGCCTGGTCGGCGATTGACGTATTACCTGGATCGGGCAGGGGGGCGCCGGCCTGAAAGCGAAGCGGTACTGCTCACACAGGCGTCCGGCGCAACCTTTAGCGTCCGCCGCAGAGGATTGTTCAAGAAAAACCCTGTTGTAGACGAAGGCGCCCGTATCCTCGTAACCCGGCAACAACCCAAAGAGCCCGGAGAACGGGTTGATGTAGGCCGGACCATTATCGAAAGCGTAGGCATCATTTCGAGCGCCTTGACAATTGTCGTCCTCGCCAGGCAGGCGTTTAATTAGGCTTTGTCTGAAAAATCCGCAATTAACGCAGACAAAGCCGTATCCTGAGCGAATGCGAAGGATCTAACAAAGCAGAACTGGATTTTCAGACAAAGCCTGGTCTAAGGTTTAAAGTTGGGCGCGCTCACCTAAACCTTCAACTTGTAACCTATTTCGTGTAATTGCCGACGAGTTCGAAGGCCATCTTCGCGATGTCCATACCGATGCCGTAAGGGACGAGAAAAAATTTCGATACGCCTTCTGCGTTTTTCCAGACTACGCGTGGGCGGTGGAACGTGGTTTTATACCGGAAGCGTAGCCTGTTTTTGATAGAGGTTCTGTGTTTGCGGTATCGGTAGACAATAGCCGGCGCTGCTGTGATGTTATCTGTCTGTTTGAGGCAGCGCAGCGAATAGTCAATGTCCTGGCAGCGGGTGAGCCGCACATCAAAGTCGCCGGCCCGTTCTACAAGTGCACGGGAGAGTAGGCAGGTGTTCAGCGAGAATGGCGTTTTGTAGGCCATCAGAATGCTACGCTTCAACTGCTCGGGGTTCTCGCTAGAGGGTTCATTCCTGACGCCCAATACACCCCTTGTGTCAAATACCTCAAAGCCACCGATAATCATGTCTGGCTGGCTGCCATTGGTCGGATACCGCGATGACAGGCTGTGCGGTGTAAACTCATCATCCGCATCCAGAATGGTTACGTAGCTGCCCCGTGCCATTTTTAGGCCTTTGTTCACGGCTGAGGCTTTCCCTTTGTTTTCCTGATGCACGTAGTGTACCCGCGCGTCGTAAGCAGCATGTTTGGGATTGACAAACGATGCCAATACCTCGGTCGTTCGATCGGTAGAACCATCATCAATCACAAGCACCTCAAGCTCCTTAAAGTTACCCTCAAGGATCGAAGCAACTGCCCGGCCGACATAAT
Organism: Bacteroidota bacterium; assembly: GCA_039111535.1. NCBI lineage: Bacteria > Pseudomonadati > Bacteroidota > Bacteroidota bacterium. The sequence continues at coordinate 33,518 of JBCCIM010000045.1, forward strand.
CACCCATGTTATAGGCCGGTATGATTACGCTAACTTTAGGAATACCGTTTTCCATGTAGTTCGCCAGGGGTTGTTGTCAGATAAAAGTGTTCATAGAGGTACGTGCGGGCATCATGAATGATGCTCACCATCTTGCCGCTTTTGAGTAGACCAGTTGTTGCGTGCTCCTCGTGTGTCACCTGGAGTTTCGGATCATACAAAACCGGCAGATCCATTTGCATCGCAAGCTCGGCAACATAGTTTTCTTCGCCATATAAAAATGGCTCATACTTGAGTGTGCCGCCGCCGGCAAAATAGGCTTTGTTGAATACAATGAAAGATCCGTGTGGCGCATAGATGCGGGAAACATCTCCTGGTGTAGCAGCAAGCATGCGTTTGGAACGCTTGAACAATCCTCGCAAGCCTCGCTTGGCATGGGATAACAGTTCATACGCATTGAATACCAATACATTGCTTGCGATATGTTTGCGGAAGCTGGTAATCGACTTCCCTGGTCGCTGCTTCATGTACGGGTTCTGATTATCACCCGTAAGGCTCGACATAATACCCGGCGCTACCATTGCACAGTGTGTTTGCCCGTGCAAACTGTGAAGCTTCTGAAAGAAAGCTGTGTCGTGCAAGAGGATGTCTGGGTTGGAGACAATTACCCAATCGGGGAAAGGCGCTGATTTTGTGAAATGGTCGAACCCGTATGCGGCACCGCCGAAGTATCCCAGGTTTTCAGGGGGGACGACAACTTCAAATCCTTTTTCGTTTGTCAGTGCTTCAAAGCCAGCATGTGTCGTCGGTGGTTGGCTGTTGTCGATGACTACTGTATGGATATGACCGTCAAATTGCTGTGACCGCACCGTATCCATACAACGAAGCACCGCGTCTTCGCTGTGATAATTCACACATAGGATGAGTATGGTAGGCTGCTTGGTCAATTACTTGTGTTGTCTATCGAGATACGAATACTGGATGTGGATCAGGCCGGCACAGATTGTTTTTCTTCGTGGAGCCGGCGTGTGTTGGCATACGCGATAGCAATGAAGGTAATAAAGATCACATAGTTATTGCGCGAAAACAGGTCCATGTTCAGTGCAATAATCATCGTTACGCCAACCACGAGTAGCATGAATTTTCGGAAGCGCTCCAGGGGCCAGGAATCTGACTTCGGGCCCAATAACTTGAGCAATTGATACAGAAAGCCCAGCAAAATGATCAGTCCAATCACACCAAAAGGCAGCATAAAAGAGAGGTACGAATTGTCGACGGTGTAAAACGCGCCGCGGTCTGGCAACACTGCATAAGGTTTGCCCAGGCCTTGTCCGAACGGGAGTCCGTTTACCAGCCGCTCCATGTATTGCTCATACAAGATATCCCTGTTGCCGGTAATTGCACTGTCGACTACTTCGCTTACGCCCACATTTACAGCAAACCGTAGCGCAAGGCTCTTGCCAAACCGCTCATTGATAAGGCTTAGTCCGAGGATTCCTACGATCATGAAAAACACTACAAAGCCCATCCTGAAGTAATAGGTCAGTTTCTGGGACTTTTTGGTGTAGTATACAAGCGGTGCAAGAAAGGCAATCATGGCAAGGCC
>JBCCIM010000046.1 GCA_039111535.1 Bacteroidota bacterium
GAACAGGCCGGCCCTGAATTCTTCTTTATCTCGACGCCAGTCAAGTTCGTATTGTCGCGACAACGTCAGACGGGGTACATAACTTACCGCGCCATCAATATAACCGAGACGTGCCAGTTCATTACAGATAATCTGGCTGGCCAGGGTTTTCCCGTAACCGGGACAAAGAATAAGGGTGATTGACTTGGTGCCTTTGATACAGAGCTGGACGGCTTTCTCCACCGCCACTTGCTGCTCCTTACGCAAACTCTTCACTTCCGATTTCACGCCAGTACTCGCTGCAGGTAAAGCTTTTAGTTACAAATGTTTTAGGTAAGCTTTGTAGCCAGTTCCGATGGGACAACTGGCTGGAGTTGTGGTGTGGGGTTCTAATGCACAAGATGCTAACTTGCTCCCGAAAATGGGTTAAAAGTTTTAAGGTTTAATGTTTAAGGTTTTGCTGGTGAAAACAGGGTGGTAGTCATGCTGTCTTGAGGTACTTTTAAAATGGCGCCGGCTAGCCTGAGCTGCTCATTGTGCTAAGCTTCAATTGTCGGGGCAAGCATCTCCAATCCAAATAGAAAATCAGGGAGTACATGCCAGGTGCCATCAATTTTTTTGCATCGTGCATAACCGATGTCCTTGTTTTCGCCTGAGATGAACGCCATTTGTTCACCCTCAAGAGAAACCTCAAACTGCACCATGGCAGACTGGGGCAGGAGGGCAAGTGATTTTACAAACAGGATGTCAATCGTATCTGATTCTTGATTGTCCCATTGCCAGATGCGGTATGTGGCGGCTGCATCTGCTGGGGCAATGGCCTGCGGTGCTGCAAAAGGGGCATCTGCACCTGCGCGAAAAAGACCTACCGTAGTAAAGGTCTCCCGTGGTTTGCCCTCGCAAGTAAAGCGCTTGATCTGCGACCGGGTACGAAATCTTTCCTCAACTTCTGCTTCCTCAATCAGAATGCGTTCTCCTGTATCGTCGTGCTCTACACAATCGAAATACAAATGGCATCCGGGTGCGTTTGGGACATGCCACGAGTGCCAGCCGGCTGCCGTCTGGCTATAGTCATTTGAACCTACGTGGTAACGCATGTTCAAGCCGGGCATGGTGCCTTTTTCAACCGTGTTTTTTACCTGGTTGATGTCGATCAGGTAGGGATAGGTTTCATCTGCAATAAAGAGTACCGTTCGCGCGTACTGCCCTGTTGTTTTGTCTTTGAGATTGCCTGGTGAAAGTATGCCGCCCAGCCAATGCAAGCGGGTTTGGCCTTTCATAATGGAAACAGACTCTGTTGATGCTGGGTCGAAATAGAGGAAGTCAACAGGGGTGTGCTGAACCTGTTTTGTGAGTCGGTCTGGCGACTTCATGCCACTGTCACCTTTTGCGTAAGCCATGACATTGTGATCGGTGTACCGATTCCATGAGCTGTTTTTCGTGATAAAGCCCCGATCGTAGCCGGCGTCCATGATCAGGGATTGTTCATCTACATAATAAAGCAGTTGCAACTGGTCGGGCTGCTCGTGTCCCTCGCCGCGGGCAATAGACTCAATGTCAGGTTCGCCGTGGATGCAAACAAAATGCGTTTTTCCATTAATAGTACGCCTTAGAATGAGCTGTTCTTCGTGGCGCTCAATGATGTTGCGGTTGCCAATGATAGCAGCTGGTGGTGCGGTTGCCACTGCTTTTGGCATGGCAAGATACTGCAGGAGTACGTCGTTGTTAATTGTTTTCCAATCGGTGGGAACGCCGTCTTTCGCTGACGAAACACGTTGGAAAATCCAATTCATTTTCTCGCCAAGAAGCGGTATGCCATAGTCCTCGTTCCATGCCATAAGGTGCGCGTTGAACATGGGGCGACGGTTGCCATCATCAAAAGGCGGCGTTTCGCCGGCGTGGGTCGTGATGTCTGCCAGCCAGGAAATGGGCTCGGTAAACCAGGGCGCATAAAAGGGGTCGTCGATATCAACCTCATGATCAGAAGACGTGAGGTAGCCGTTTGCACGAACTGCGTGCCACAACGGCAATACATCCTGTAGGGTAAAGTGCAAGTAGTAGGGTCCCTCTGCCCAGGTGCGTTGGCTGTCGCTTAGTGCGCCTCCCACTTCGCGGGTAGACATGTACGTCCAGTATCGCCGTTTGTCGTTTTTGTCACCCGGGCTGGCGCGTCGAAGCCCACGCCCAAACCAGACAAAAAGCTGCCGGGCTTCTGCTTCGTTTTTGTACTGCGTACCCAGACAAGCATAGGCTTCTGCCGCCCACATTTTAAGTGACCAGTTGCCAGATATCAGTGCGCCGATGCCAATGTTTGAGTCGACCACTTCCAATACCTGGCTGATGCCCAGGATGTGCCGGTCAAGCAGGGCTTCTTTTTCAGTTTCTGTCAAAAGGAGGTCTTCTGGTAGACCATAGTGTGCATATGCATTTTCCAGTGCCAGATAAAGATCTATCCCACGGGCCATGTTACACAATGAGGTAGTCCATTTTACGCGATCGGGTCCTGAGAGCATCTCATTTGCGTAGAGCGGATGCAAACGCTTTTCAGTGAGCAGCGAGGCCCGCAGCATTTCCATCGCATAGGCGTGGGAAGGTTGTTGGACGTCGGGTAGCGTTTGTCCATTTTGCTCAAGGACCAGGGTAAGCAGTGCAATAAAGGCGCGGCCTTGCAGTAACTGGCTGTTGTGGTTTACAACCTGGGTTTTTGCATCCGAAACGGGCGCATCTTTGTCTTTTGGGTGCCGGGTGGCTTTTTCGATCAACGTACTAATAATGGCGTTTTCGCGAGATGTCGGATCGAGCGCGCGTTCAATGATTTGTTTGAGGCCATAGCCGTGTATGTTGTTTTCTTGGTTATCAAAGCCAACAATACTCAAGGCGGGCCGGTGACGGGCAAATGGGTCAGTGAAAAAACGGGAGTTGCGGGTGTCCGGTGGTAGGTTCATGGTACAGCTGGTCGGTCAACAGGGTAAAGTGCAGGCAGATGGTGCTAAAAGGAAATTGTCCTGCGGTTTTAAATCAAGGGACTAACACATTATCCTTGCAGATCAGCAAGTTTGCTGGATCGTTGATGCGGTTAGTTTCGTGTTTTGAGCCCAAACAGCCTGCGCAACGAAAACTTGCGTTTTGAGACGGAAGGTGGTGCTTCCGTTGGGGGTGATGGGGTGTTTTGCGCCGACACTGTTTTGCCTGTATCAGCGGTTTGTTTAGACCGTGAATCAGCAGATTCAAGTGTCGCGTTCTCACCCGCTACAGTATTATCCCGGACCGGTTTTGCATCAGGTACCTGTTTGACCAATGGGGTTGGGCCGGCCACGACGGGCACATTTATGTCATCACCCAGGATCAATTCTGGGTTGGGCAGCGCATCCTTGGAGACCGTGCCGGCACCGGCAAGGAAGTCATCCAACTCTTCTTCGGAGAGGTCAGTTTTCGGGTCCTTGGAGCCCGGGGGACTGGATTCAGCCATCTGTGGTGATATAGTAGGGAGCAGTAGAGGGTCTACAGCTAAAGGTAGGCGCTTCATTCATTAAAAAAATTGCCCCTAGATAAAGAATTGGCTAATCGAACCGTAATAATTCGTTAACCAGTACACCCCTTAACATATTTAGGGGTGATGGCTAACAGATAGGAGGCGGGTCGCATTTGGTGTTTGTACGTGTACAAAGTAAACACCGGCCGGCCAATCTGTTGGGGTCAGGTTAAAGCTGTGTGGCTGATTCCCCGAGAGTCTGCCGTTGTGTACCACGTGCATCAACCGGCCAAGGCTATCAAATATTTTGATGTTGACGTCTGTTGTCTGCGGGAGTTTGATGTCAAACGTTGTAGCTGTATGGAATGGGTTGGGATATGCGGACGACAATTCAAACGCATCCGGGAGCTGTTCACTGCTTTCATTGGATACAGATTGCGAAGTCACGGGTAACGCATAGGCGGCAATTATGGGTGGATTGTTGAACTCACCTTGTTGTGTATCGGCTGCGCGGAGTGCCATGTACAAGGTCCCGGTATCAAAATCAACAGTAGCGCCGCTGATGGCCGGCGTTGGTCCCTGTATCGGCGTTGGGAACGAACCGTAAGCGTAGGGTCGAAGCGCATGTGGAGGCACAAAGCCATCACGAACGTCAACCATATCGTCGACGTCCCATAACCAATAATATTGGGCGTAGTCGTTCACATCGGGGGCACAAAAGCCATCACACAAGGTCCCATCGGTTTGCGTACACTTGTAGCATACCCCGCTCTGGTGTCCTCCGGTGTACCCAATGGTCATATACGTACTGGTCCCTGGTACAATGAATCCATAGACAGCACGTGAGAGATGGGTCCAGATGTCGTTGTTACGTTGTTCGTTGTACAGATCGGCATGCAGCGGGTGGTCCAGCGGGAAATCCATCAACTGGATCGTTTCAAATGTCCCTGGCAGGGTGCTGCTGCCTACAATCTGGTAGGGATCAAAAACAAAAGCAGAAGGACCCACACTGGCCCGCCCAATGATGGGAATTCCGCTTGCGTGACCCGTCAGGAAGCTGCCGCCAAGCTGAGTTTGCCATGCTGCGGGTATCGGAGACATCCAACCAGAAACATGCGCTGCATCCGGGTATAGGCTGAAAAAGCCTTCGATGTCAGAGGTCGCCAGGTTGTCGGCATCGCGAATAACGAGGGTAGAATGCGAGTTATCCGCTGGCGCATCATAGTACTCATACCCGTTGATCAACAACTCGCGGCCAGAAGGTGTATCGATGCAGACCATGCCGCCGATCCTGTCGAGCGCTTGCGGGTTACTCACCCGGGCTAGAATCGCGGTAAACGCCTGCATGGGCGCATCGGCAATCAGCAAGTCCGTGATGGCTGACGCGTTAATGAGTTCGGGGATTGCAAATTCTGCCAGGGCCTGGTGGTGGCTGTGGCCAACAACAAAAAGCGTGTGCCGGCTCGCATTGTAGGCAATGGGGCCTTCAGCGTAGTTCATAGATGACGCCCCAAAGGTACCCGCCGGTAGCCTAAACGCACCCAGGTAATCGAGCTCTGAGATTTCCATTCTTGGCAATGGGGTTGTGCCCTGGCCAAGAAGCGGTTGTGCATTGCCTGATAGAAAGAGAAATCCTAAAACCAGGACCAGCTTTGAGATGGACGTGTAGCCAGTGGTTTTAATCTCAGTATGTTTTGTAGGCCTAAGCGCGGCTTGCGTCATCATCTGGTACCGGGGTTGTTGTGCGGTCTCCGAAAATAACCAATTTCTTACGCATTTGAGAAGGGGGCCTCCAGGCTGGGCATGGGCTGGGTGAACCAGCGGGGTCCTGTTTTGGTCATATAGAAATGGTCTTCGTGTCGAATACCAAATGCGCCCGGTACACAAATCATGGGTTCAACGCTTAGCACCATACCCTTTTGTAGTGGTGTCTGATCACTGCGTACCAGGTAGGGATGTTCATGGATCTCAAGGCCGGTACCGTGACCGGTACGATGGGGGAGGCCGGGCAATTTATAGTCGGGGCCGAGTCCGGCGGCTTCCAGCGCACGGCGGGCAGCATCATCGACAGAAGCGCAGGTTGCGCCAGGTTGTGCGGCATCAAAAGCCGCCAGTTGGGCCGCTTTTTCGAGCTGCCAGATTTCTCGCTGGCGGGCAGTAGGTGTGCCATATACATAAGTCCGCGTGATGTCGGATATATAGCCGTGCAATTGACAGCCGGTGTCAACCAGTACCACATCGTTGTTTTGCAGCGGCTGCGGGGCAGGTACGCCGTGTGGGTATTGTGTGTCTTCCCCAAACAGTACGGTGCAAAAGTAGGAGCCGGCTGCTATGCCAGAACGGATATGGGCTTCATTAATAAAGTCGATTACCGTTTTAGCGGCAATGCCCGGATGCATGATACGGGCGGCTGCCTTCTGGACGGCCAGCGTAATGTCTTTTGCGCGTTGAATGAGGGCAATCTCGGCTTCAGACTTACACATTCGGCAGCCGGCTGTCACGGGCGTTGCATCCACCAGTTCGTAAGACGGGTTTGTTGCGCGAAGCGACTCAGAAATGAAGAAAGGCACAGACTCATCTACCGCAATTCGTCCGTCTGGAATGCCGGCATCTTTGAGCATTGCACCGAGCAACTGGGCAGGACTTTCGTGCTCTTCCCAGCATTGGAGGGGGGCATCAACCTTCATGAAACTCTTGATGGTTCCGGCTTCAAACGCAGGGCCGATGTACTGTAATTGTCCGCTGGCTGTGAGCAGCGCGCCAACCATGCGCTCCGAAGGCTTCCATTTCATCCCTGTGAAATAGAGGAGGTTAGCGCCGGCGTGCAGGTAGATTGCGGCGAGATCATTTGCTTGCAAGAGCGCTGTTGCTTGCTCTAATCGCGTTTTGTGTTCTGCGCCCTGAATGGGCACCATATCAGCGGTGCGGTTCTGAAATGATGCGAGTACTGTTTGCAGGTCTGATCCACCGATGCCACGTGTCATAAGCTGGAAAAAGGTTCGTAGTTGGCAAAGCGATTGTGAAATAACGGGGCCGGCGCAATTTGCACATAAACTTGCGCATCTTCAAGTGCTGCGCATAGGCTGATTCTGTATTATAACCCTGGAAATACGCAGCAGTATAGTCGAGTACTGGTACGCGAATCAGAACAATTCTTGTTGCAGCATAACAATGGCTACCATTAAGAATCCGATTTTAAAGGGATTTAATCCAGATCCCTCTATTGTACGCGTTGAAGATGATTATTACATCGCCACTTCTACTTTCGAGTGGTTTCCCGGTGTGCAGCTTCATCATTCGAAAGATCTTGTTAACTGGCGGCTATTGGGCCGGCCTTTAGATCGGGTATCACAACTCGATTTGAGCGGCATACCCGATTCTTGCGGCGTATGGGCGCCCTGCCTTTCTTACTATAATGGGACGTTTTACCTCGTGTACTCCAATGTAAAGTCGTTTGATGGACGCTGGAAAGACACGCCCAATTATCTTGTTACAGCGACCAATATAAACGGCCCCTGGTCTGAACCGATATACTTGAATTCGATTGGATTTGATGGATCGCTGTTTCATGATTCTGACGGCAGGAAATGGTACCTCAGTATGCGCATTGATCATCGGCAGAAGGACTTTTTCGGCGGGATCGTCATGCAAGCGTATGATGCCGCTGCCGGCGCACTTGTTGGAGAAGTTTTTACCCTCACGCAAGGGACGGACCTTGGGTCGACTGAGGGGCCACATCTCTATAAAAAAGATGGATTCTATTACCTGTTGCTAGCTGAGGGAGGGACGGAATACGGCCATGCAGTAACCATCATGCGCGCCCGCGAGATCACTGGGCCCTACACACCACACCCTGAAAATCCACTGTTGACCGCTCGAAATAATGCTTCGCTGCCTTTGCAGAAGGCCGGCCATGGCGATTTTGTTGAAACACAGGAAGGGGATTGGTATATCGCCTTTCTTGTTGGGCGGCCGCTGACCGAACGAGGGAAATGTATACTCGGGAGAGAAACTGCCATAGAACGCGTAGTCTGGCGAGACGGGTGGCCTTTTTTGGCGGCAGGAAATGAGCCTCGAGAACAAGTACCTGTGCCGACCTTGTTTGATACACCTCCAGTTGAAACAGCGGGGGGTATATTGCTGATCGTGTATTGTTTGACAAGCCCTCGTTAGACCTTCATTTTCAAACGCTTCGAATTCCTGCGACAGAAGATTGGTGCTCCCTTCAGAAGCGTCCCGGCTGTCTACGGCTCACAGGACGGGCATCTCTTGCTTCACTACACGCGCAGAGTATGGTCGCGCGTCGGGTGCAAAGCTATCATGTTGACGTTGCCACTGAACTGGCCTTTGCGCCAGATACATTCCAACAGATGGCCGGCCTGGTTTTTTACTACAACACAGGGCATTACCATTATCTCCACATCACAGGTGATGATACAGGGCAGCATAAATACTTGTCGATAGCTTCAAGCGATAATTTTGAACTGACTGTGCTAGAAACTCCGGTGGAGATAAGGGGCGCCGAAAAGGTAAAGCTGCGGGCAGTTTTAAGCCGAGAGGAGTTGCAGTTTTACTACAGCCTGGGCGATTCTGCCTACCATCCTGTAGGTGGAGTACTGGATGCTAGTATTTTGTCAGATGATCACGTACGGGAGGGGAGTGCTCGATACCGAGCGGCTTTTACGGGGTGCTTTGTCGGACTTTGCTGTCAGGATTTGGCTTACAATCAAATGCCGGCCGATTTTTTCTGGTTTGAATACCGCGAACTAGACAAATAAGTAGTTGAAGTTCAACTTACTTTTAATGAGATGCATCAACAGGCAGGCGTAGCGAACTACGCCTGCCTGTTGCTCGATTAGATATACTGGTTGAGAATGTTTTCGTAGAGCTCCTGCCGGCCGCTTGTCATGGCAGGCTCTCCGTTTGCTGTTGCCAATTTATGCAGATCCTCCAACGACAGGGTTCCTGATTCAAAGGCCTTGCCGTTGCCTGCATCGAAGCTGGCATACCGGTCTGCCCGCATGCCTTCCACAGGTGATTCCTGTATGATCGCGTCTGCAATGAGCAAGGCGCGTGCAAAAATATCCATACCGCCAATGTGGGCGTAGAACAGGTCGATCAGATCTGTTGAGTTGCGTCGGGTTTTAGCATCAAAATTGACTCCGCCGCCTTGCATACCGCCGGCACGGAGAAATACCAGCATGGCTTCCGTCAGGTCATAGATGTTGTTCGGAAACTGGTCTGTATCCCATCCATTCTGATGATCGCCCCGGTTGGCATCGATGCTACCCAGCATGCCGGCAGCAGCCGCCACCTGCAATTCGTGTTGGAAGGTGTGTCCGGATAGCGTGGCGTGGTTCACTTCGACATTAAGCTTGAAGTCTTTCTCCAGGCCGTAATTGAGCAAGAAGCCAATGACCGTTGCTGAGTCGTAGTCATACTGGTGCTTGCTTGGCTCACAGGGTTTGGGCTCAATAAAAAAGGTCCCTTTGAATCCCTGGCTGCGCGCGTAGTCTTTTGCTATGTGGAGGAAGCGGGCCAGATGGTCTTGTTCGCGTTTCAGGTCTGTATTGAGTAACGACATGTAACCTTCCCGGCCGCCCCAGAAGACGTAGTTTTCTCCATTGAGTTTGAGCGTGGCATCCAGCGCCTGTTTGACCTGGCCGGCAGCATAGCTCAGTACATTGAAGTCGGGATTGGTTGCAGCACCGTTCATGTAGCGTGGATTGCTAAAGAGATTAGCAGTGCCCCACAACACTTTGATACGGCTATCCTTCATGTGCTGGAGCGCATGGTCGGTAATGGCTTGCAGTCTTTGTTCAGATTCTGCCAGGTTGGCCCCTTCATCTACCAGGTCATAATCGTGAAAGCAGTAGTATTCGAGGCCAAGTTTGGACATGAATTCAAAAGCTGCATCCATTTTGTGTTTAGCGCGACTCACCGCATCCGCATCGGCGTCCCAGGGGAATGTTATTGTGCCGGGGCCAAACGGATCGCCGCCTACATTGCAGAATGAATGCCAGTACGCGCACGCAAACTTGAAATGTTCGCGCAGCGTTTTTCCAGCAACTTTACGGTTGGGATCATAATACCTGAAAGCCAATGGGTTGGTGGATTTTGGGCCTTCAAATGGGATTTTACTGATATCGGGGAAATACTGTTGGGGTGAGGGCATAGCGCTACTGGCAGTTAAGTTGTCGGCAAGGGTAGTAAATAATATTATTTATAATAATTATTTACACGTTTTATGTAAAAAAATTGCAATTTGGAAAAAGGGCGATTTTCTAAGACGTGTTGGATGGGTGCTAGGAAGATTCTCGAATAGAAAGAGAAACAGGTACGACGCTGACAAGGCCCTGGTGGTCTGTGCCTGTGCTCCGAATTTTTTCGCCAATCATATTTAGCGCATTTTGACCCAGTTGCGTGTAATTGGTGGTCACCGAAGAGATAGAAGGGAAGTGGTAGTCGCAAATGGGCAAGTCATCATACCCAACCAGTGCAACGGTTTCAGGTATTTTTACGCCGGCCCGCCGTGCAGCCTCCATAAATCCGAGGCACATGATGTCGTTGATGAGGAAAATAGCCCGAGGCTTCTGTTCAAGCTGGCTGTATTGTTTATACGCTTCCTGACCAGATTCAAAGGTGTAATTGCCTTCAAATTGCCAGATCAGGTTCATGTCTGAGTGGTGCTGGATGTAGTCGGTATAGCCGCTTTTGCGGAGCAGAGATTCGTTGCGGCGCGTATCACCAATGACAACACCCAGGTCTTTGTAGCCGCGCGCATGAAAGTGCTTGGCAACAAGGTTGCCACCCCGATACGAATCAAATGAAACGGTATCCATGACCGGGTGGAAAATGGTGGCTGCGGAGATCACGATGAAGTGCCGGGGGAGCTTGGCGAGAATTGCCCGGTAATCAGCTTCATTGAGCATCGGGAGGAAGAGAATGGCAGCGTCGTAGCTTTTGCCGGCCAACTCATGCAACAGATCGATCAGCATTTCGACATCTGGTGCCGCGTCGATAAGCGTTAACTGTGTGTTGTTTTGCCTGGCAGCCCTGCTGAACCCATCAAAAAAGGAAGAATAGAATTCGCCTATGTGCGTCGAGGCTATTAGCGCAACAAACAGGCTGCTGTTTCTTTTCCTTGCTGCATCAAAAACGGACGAGGAATAAATGGGGTAATTCAGGCTTTGTGCGGCCTCTATAATCATCTCCACATTTTGCGAGTTACGCTTGGCTTTGCCGCGCAATACCCTAGAAACGGTAGAGACAGACAAGCCGGTGGTGTCAGCTATGTCCTTTAAGGTGGGTTTCATATATACTTGGTAGGTAGCTCCCTATTGATCTACTCAAACTAAGAAAAATTCTTAAGTAAAAGATAGTCTACCCTAAAACATGTGATAATAAGTGTGGCGGCGGCGTATATTTTTGTCTTCCTGCGTCGCTAAAAAACTGCTGAATTACATGGCCACAAACGCAAGCGCTAGAACATGAAGCTTGGCATCAATACGTTCCTTTTTTGCTCGCCTTTTGCGAACCCAAACCTGTCTCTTTTACCCGTTTTTGCTGAATGGGGCTTTGACTGTGCTGAGATTGCAATAGAAGATCCCGGACTTGTTGACGGTGATACGATCAACGGTGCTTTTAAACGAAGTGGCCTATCACACCTGATTACCTGTGGTGCCTATGGCCCCGGACGAGATTTGCGGGGGAGCCAGGCAGATCAGGAGGCTGCGGTGTCTTACACAACACGGGTCCTTGATATGATGCCGGCCTACGGCTCAACCCTGTACTGTGGTCCGCTTTACTCTGCTGTTGGCCGAGCCGAGGCGTATACCGAATCAGAGAAAGCATTGCAACGTGAGCTGGTTGCCTTGCATCTATACAAACTGGCCAGTTATGCAGCCGACCGCGATATTACGATCGCGATGGAAGTACTCAATCGTTTTGAAACAGACTTCCTGAATACGGCTGCACAAGCCGTTGAAATGGTTGAACAGGTTAATCACCCGAATTTGGGCATCCACCTCGATACGTTCCACATGAACATGGAAGAACGCAGCTTTACAGAAGCAATTCATACAGCCGGAAAACATCTTGCGCACCTGCATGCAAGCGCCAACCACCGTGGTGCGCCCGGGCAGGGTACCATTCCCTGGGAAGCTGTTCGGGATGCGCTGACTGAAATTGGTTATGCCGGCGATGTGGTCATCGAGTCATTTTCTACGCGAATCGAAACCATCGCCCGCGCCTGCTGCGTCTGGCGCGACCCCGGAGATCCGGAAACCATCGCACGAGAAGGCCTTGCGTACCTTCGGGAGGTTTTTGAATATCGAACACCGAACAAGCAACGCTGAATGTCGAAGGGAAATCCAATCACTCCTCACTCCTCAGCCAACCGATCCAACTCTTCAGCCGTAAACCGCACGCTCAAAATGTATGGCGCTTCGTCTGGTGTCCAGTGGCCGTAGGTGGTGGCTACCACGGTGCCATCTGGCAAGAGCTCAAGCGCGGGATAGGCGCAATCTGATCCTCGATGGTTGTCTTTCAATCGAACGCGATACTGGCCTTCATTGCCGGAAACCAGGTCTTCATACGTGCCAACCCAGCCTACCCAATCGCCGGCAGTAGGACTCACTGGACCCGCCTGCTCATACAGTATGTTTTCATCACAATCGGGGCACTGGCTTTTGAGTTGCCTGAATCTGGATACCCCCGGTGCATTATCGCGGAAAGAAATGAAGAGCCGGCCATCTGGCAGGTAAAGGGCTTGATGGCGGTCACCCGTTAAAGCGTTCGGGAGTTGGCGCGGGGTGGTCCAGGTTTTCCCTTCATCGTTCGAAAACATAATGTGGCTATTCATGCGTCGCGAGTTTTCGCGTAGCAAAATGGCGAGTTGTTTGCCGTCGGGCGATCGCACAATGCCCGGCTCGCAAAGGTGAATCACGCGCGATTCAAACATGGCTTCAGGATGGCTCCAGGTGAGGCCGCCGTCGTACGAGAAGGTTTTGAATAAGGTGAAGTTTGCAAGGTTGTTGGTAGAGCGCGCAGGTTCGCTGGCGCCGCGGCCCTGGTGGGTAAAGAAGCGGCCATCGTCGTGAAAGAGGGCCATGTAATGTCCTTTGCCCGTGCGCAATGGCACAAGGTCACCCATCACAACAATGCCACCCCAGTCGCCCACGATGTTAAGCTCCGACCACTGCTCACCCATGTCTTCTGAAACAGCCATCCGTGCAGGGTAGAGGCCGGAGAACATGATGAGGCGGTTGTTGCCGGCAGCGTCTTCAACAGGATGTAGTGTTGGCACCTCGAGGGAAGAAGCCCAACTGGCCGGCACAGGGAGTCGCTCACTCCAGGTCATGCCGCCATCATTACTCCGTTTCATCACAATGCCACCACGCCCGTGGCCCTTTGGATATACGGCGTACATGGTTTTACCGTCTTCAAGCAACACGGTAGTGGGGTGCCCTAGGTACTGGCCGGCTTCCCGGTCAACCACAACCTGCCGGTGCGTATCACCATCCAGGTCGATTAAGGGCAGGCTGTAGTAGTTGGTGGAAAAGCCGGCGAGATCGATACCGCCATTTGATACAGCTTGTGCTTGCGCTTGCGGGATAAGCAGCACGATAAGAAGTATGCTAGCTACTGTGCTAGCTACACGATTGGTCATGAGCGTGGGGGATAGGCGGCTGGTACCAAAGCATAATACCGGCCACCGTCCCGCAACGCAAGTTGTTATAGTTCGCCGCGCTTCATGGATTCGACTGCATAGTCGCAAGCGCGGGCAGTGAGGGCCATATAGGTAATGGAAGGGTTCTGACACGCAGACGAGGTCATGCAGGCACCGTCGGTGACAAACAGGTTCGGGACATCGTGCGCCTGATTCCATCCATTTAGCACAGAGTCTTTCGGATCGCGTCCCATACGCGCCGTACCCATTTCGTGGATGGCATCGCCCGGTACCGTCCGACTAATGGCATCGTAGGTTGAGATATCCGTTGCGCCGGCAGCTTCTAACATTTCACCCGCAGAATCTTTCATGTCTTTCCGCATCGCCAATTCATTTTCGCCGAACGCCGCGCTCACATGCAGAAGCGGAATACCCCATTGATCCGTTTTTTCGCTGTCGAGGTATACATGGTTATCATAATTTGGCAGCATCTCACCAAATGCATTGATGGACATACGCCATGGTCCCGGCGTGCGCAATTTTTCTTTGAGCTCAGCGCCCATGCCCAATTCGCTGCTACCGCGCCCCCAGCCAATTCTGCTTGCCCCGCCGCCATAATGGAAGCCGCGGATGTAATCATCACGGTCTGTATCACCGCCAACATTTCTGAACCTTGGGATGTACGTAGGAGCCGGCCGGTTGCCAATGTAGTACTTGTCTTCCATGCCAGGTAAAATTCCTGAACCGCCGACACGGAAATGGTGATCCATCAAATAGTGGCCCAGGGTACCGCTCGAGTTGGCAAGACCATCAGGGAAGCGTGGGCTCTTGGAATTCAACAAGATCTGTGTGCTGCCTAATGCTGAGGCGCACAGGAAGACTACTTTACTGTAGAATTCGATCATCTCTTTTGAATGATGATCTATGACGCGGACACCAACAGCGCGGTCCGTTTGTTCGTCAAAAATAACGCTATGCACAACACTGTCGGGACGCAGTGTCAGGTTGCCTGTTGCCTGTGCTGCCGGCAACGTTGTGCTTTGGGTGCTGAAGTAAGAACCCGTCAAGCACCCACGCGGACAGTTGCCGCAATAGTGACAGGCAGGCCGTCCGTTTAAGGCTTCTGTCAGAATGGCCATTGGGAAGATGGTCATTGTGCGACCGGGAAAACTGTCCTCAATACACTTGCGGAAGTATTTCTCACCGGCATTCAACTCCATGGGTTTTTGAAAAACGCCGTCTTTGATCGCCCGGCTTTTCATCGGCTCACCGTTTACCCCGATGAAACGTTCTACATAGTCGTACCAGGGCGCAATGTCGTCATAGCGGATGGGCCAGTCGATTCCCATGCCATCTTTTGCCGGCGCTTCAAAATCCATTGGACTCCAGCGCGGCACTCCGCGGCCCCAGATCAGCGAACGCCCACCTACCTGGTCGCCGCGTACCCAGATAAAGGGTTTGTCTTCTACGTAAGGCTGCTCTGAATCTTTTACGTGGAAATGTTTGGTTGCTTCGCTGATTGCCCCGCTTCGGTACTGGACTGGGTAGACGTTTTCTATCTCGTCTGGTGTCATCCGGCCGCGGTTTGGGAGTTCCCAGACACGCTTGCTCTGCGTGGGATAGTCGCCGTGTTCTTGTGCACGGCCCCGTTCGAGTAACAGCGTTTTTAATCCTTTTTCGGTCAGTTCTTTGGCAGCCCAGCCGCCGGAGACGCCAGAGCCTACTACAATAGCGTCGTACGTTTCTTTCTTGATAATGGAGAAGCCCTTCATGCTGCAATAAGGTTATCGGTGAGATTTCTGGCCGGGCTGTATCCGGCACACTGATCGTTGGGGTGGTGGTTGGCCTACGTTCGCTTCGTCAGGACCAGGCGCGTCCAATTTCTTCAAACGGAACGTCACCGCGGTATTGGCCGCTCGGGTTGACAGACAGTTCTTGCGTAGCGCCAACTTCCGACGTGTAAAAGCCGGAGACCGTAAGTATTTTCAGCCGGCGGAAAAAGGCCTTGCTGTTTTCAACGCCTGCCTGTGCATGGGCGGCGCGTTCGTTGTCACTTTTTTCTTCCTCGTCAAGGAATGCAGCACGATCGAGCGTATTCAACAAGGCAAACTGCTGACCATGGTCACACTTTATAAAGCCTTTTCCATATTGCTCTTCAGCCCATGCATCCACGCTGGCAAGCCCATCCAGAAAAGCCTTTTGTTCTTCAGCATCATAAAATGTTGTCAGCATGGCATCGATGTAAGCGCCAACCTGCGCGGTTTTTGCGCCCGGCGTGTCCGTTTCCGGGATGATATGCTCGCTCATCACTTCCAACACATTGAACTGCGATGATGACAAGGTTTTTAGTGGGCCATCGGTGGGTTGGCAGCCACTCAGGATGCCGGCCATCGTTGGGCCGGTAATCGCAACGCCGACAACGGCGGAGATTCGTTTCACGGCAGCTCTTCTATCCATAGCTCGCTCGGTGTGATTGGTAGTTGACGGAGGAATTAATTGGTGGTGGCCTAAGATACTATCTCGGGCAGGTTATTGGCAATACAGTAACCAGGAAGGCAAAAATATTCGCCGGGTAAACCGCCTTTTTAGCCTTGCTTGGACTGATTTAGCGACCGGTTAAAATTAATGCTAGAAAAATAGCATTTTTTCTTGACATGCCTGCATCTTTCCTTTATGTTTACCCGTAGGTGCTAGTATTCTAGCATTTACAACAGGCATCTTTAACCTGGAACGTAACGATGAAAGACAAAAACTCTCCCATGGATCTGGGGGCCCGTGAGCGTCAAATCATGACCTTTATTTACCGTAAGGGGGCAGCGACAGCTGCTGAGGTCATGGAAGGCATTGCAAATCCGCCCAGCTATTCCGGCGTCCGGGCCATGTTGCGCATCCTGGAGGAGAAGGGACACCTCAAGCATCACAAAGAAGGGGCGCGGTATGTGTATTCGCCGACCATTACGTCTGCTGAGGCCGGCCGTTCTGCGATTGATTATATGATCCAGGCTTTTTTTAGCGGCTCTGCTGAACGGGCCGTAGCTGCATTGCTCGATCACAAAGGGGATGAGCTTTCGGAAACCGATCTCAACCGCCTCTCTTCCATGATTGAACGCGCCAAACAACAGGAGGACTAACCATGCAAGCACTACTTGAATCTACATTATTATCGGCCAACATGAGCCCCTGGATTGCCAATCTGATGCTCCTGTTTTTCAAAGGTGTATTGGTACTTTCTGCAACATGGATTATTGCTTACGCTTTGCGGGGCAGTGCTGCTGCTGTGCGCTATACTGTATGGTGCGCCGGCCTCTTGAGCCTGATGCTGCTCCCGGTCCTTTCCAGCGTGCTTCCGGCATGGCACCTCGATTACCTTGCTGACCTATCTGTTGAAGAAATCGACAGGGCTGTGACTACAACACCGCCGGCTGATGCTATCCCAATGCCCTCCGTCACAGAAGAGGCCTTGCCTCCTGATGTTGATTCATCAGACGAAGAAGCTTTGTTGCCACCCACGCAATCCGCTACACCTGATGGGGCAGATACGTCTTGGGCTGCCAGCCTTTCAGCCTACTTTAAAGGGCTGAATTTTCACTGGACAACGTGGGCATTTGTGATCTGGTTGTTGGGCGTTTTTGTAGCCCTGACGCGGCTTGCTCTGGCACACGCCGGCGCTACGCTCCTCGTCCGTAAATCGGAACTCGTACACGACGAAGACTGGCAATTGCTGGCAGAGCGGGTAACGAAGCGCCTGGGTATTGAAGGGTATGTGCGCCTGCGCAAAAGTGCCTGGACTGCCGTGCCGATGAGTGTTGGTATTCTGCGGCCTGTTGTCGTTTTACCTGAAAATGCCAATGAATGGGATGAAGCGCAGCGCCGCACCGTAATGTACCACGAGATGGCCCATGTGAAGCGACGCGATTGCCTTTTACATCTGTTGACACAAATTACCTGTGCGCTCTACTGGTTCAATCCGCTGGTCTGGGTTGCTGCCCGACAGTTGATGATTGAGCGTGAAAGAGCCTGCGATGATCTGGTACTGGAAGCCGGCGTGGAAGCTGCCAGTTATGCTGAAACATTGCTCCAGACTGCCCGGCAGATAAAAAGTGCTGAGTGGTCGAACCTCGCTACCCTTTCCATGGCCCGTCAGTCTCAACTTGAAGGCCGCCTACTTTCGATACTAGATCCTATGCGTAGAAGAAACTTAAACAAAGCCAGCCTTGTGCTCTCTGTATTTATGGTTGCCTGTATTGTACTGCCATTGGCGGTAATGCAGCCGGCAACTGCCCAACGGGTATCCGATATTCCCCAGTCAATTGCCAGTGCGCCGGCTGTAGCGCCTGTATTACCGGGAATTACCAGCGCAGCACCTGTATTTGCGCCAACACCAAACCGTTTGGCTTCTCCCGTACCAGTAATTGTCCCAACAAACCCTGCCGCAGCTCCTGTGGCGACGTTGCCTGACAGGTATCCTGCCAGTCCTGCACCAGTAATGCTGCCGGGACCAATTGCCACCTTTCCCGGGAAAATCAGTGAATCCGATATGTTAATGTCTGATGTGATGATTGACTCACTGTCAATCGACCAGATCATTCAGTTGCGTAAATACGGGATTGATGCTGATTTCATCACAGAACTGAAGGAGCTTGGATATACCGAGCTATCGTATTCAACCCTGGTTCGCCTTGGGAAGTATGGTGCAAGAGCCTCGTACATCAGAAAGATGCGCGACGCCGGCTATACAACCCAGAGCCTGGATGCGTACGCAGAAATGAGCAAGTATGGCGTGAATCCTGATTATGTTGCGATGATCAATGAGCTGGGATACACAGGCCTATCCGCTGATGAACTGACTAGACTCTCTAAATATGGCGTTGATCTTGAGCTTGTTGAAATGCTTGACGCGTATGGGTATGACAACCTTGACGTAGACGACCTCGTGAATGCCCGGAAGTATGGTGTGCAGCCTGATCTAATCGAAGCGTTGGGCAAATATGATTACAAAAACCTCGACCTTGACGATCTGATTCGAGCCAGTAAGTACGGCGTCAATGCACGGACACTCGATTGGATGAATGAAAACGGTTATGGTGACGCAAGCCTGAATGATGTCATAGATGCCTCGAAATATGGCGTGCGCCCTGATCTGGCGTCAGATCTAAAAGAAGCCGGGTATGATCTTTCACTGGATGAATTGATTCAGGCAAGCAAATATGGTGTAAGTGGTAGCCTGGTTAAATCGCTTAATAGCTACGGCTATGAGAACCTGACGGCTGATGAGCTGATCAGTGCGAGCAAGTACGGCGTGCAAGATCGTGTGATGGAATCGTTGATCAAATACGGCTACCGCGACTTATCGTTGAATGAAGTGATTTCGCTATCGAAGTACGGCGTAGACAACCGATATCTGCAGGAAATGAGCGAGTTAGGTATGGACCTTGACGCTGATGACCTGATTCGAATGCGCAAATACGGTGTGGATGCCCGGTACATTAAAGAACTCAAAGCCGCCGGCATCGACGAAATCTCTGTCGAAAAGTTGATCGATATGCGCAAGCATGGTGTAGATGCCGACTTCATCAAGTCTCTCAAAGACAACTAACGTACAAACACGTTAGGCTGCAGTGTACCCTGTCGGAAGATGTACATGCTGCAACACACAAACCTGACTGGTTCAATGAAAAGAACATTATACGCCCTTGCAACCCTTTTACTGATGGGTGGGGCAACAACACAATACCTGGCAAATGCTGCGTCTAATGAAGCAGATACACAGCCGGCCCAATCGACCCGCTCAGCGGACATCACGGGTACCTGGATTGCTGAATTCCAGGAGCACAAGTGGCGCGGCGTTTCTGAAACGCTTTGGATTACCATGCGTGCCAACACGAAACGCGACCGTCACGGCTTTAATTTCACCATTCCGCTCAAGGACCTTGATGGTTTGGCTATTTCTCGCGGGCACAACGGGAAATCGAGCGTTGCGTTTCAACTGCCGCGCGAAGCTGGCGTGTTTGCCTTCGATGGCCAGTTTGTGGATGACGCTGGCTCAGGGACGTTCGATTTTACGATAAGCGAAACGTATGTCCGCGACATGGGCCGGCTTGGGTACAAGTCGCTCGGACAAGACAAGTTGCTCCAATTGGCGATCCACGACGTGACGACCAGCTTCGTTAAAGAACTCGACAAACTCGGATTTGCCGATCTGAGTTACGATGATCTGCTGGCCTCTGCCATTCACGGATTGACGCCGGAATATATCCGCGATATTCGCCGGTTTGGATACAAAGATATTACCCATGATGAGTTTATCGCGATGCGCATTCATGGCGTCACCGTCGAGTATATCGAAGAAATGGCTGCCCTTGGGTTTAGCGACCTGCCTTATGATGAACTATTGGCTGCACGTATCCATGGCGTATCTACCGATTTTGTTGGGGAATTTCAGGAGATCGGTTTCAACCTGAAATCGCTCGACAAGCTTGTTGAGTTGCGTATCCATGGTGTGAGCCCGGCCTACGTACAATCATTTGTAGATGCCGGCTATGACAATGCACCGCTGAAGGAATACGTGCAGATGCGTATTCATGGCGTGAGCGAGCAGTTTGTTGAGACAATGGGGAAACTGGGATATGACAACGTATCGATGGACAAGCTGGTCGAGATGAAAATCCACGGTGTGACCAGTTCGTACGTTTCCGAACTGGCAGATCTGGGCTATAAAAATATTCCGGTCAACAAGCTCGTTGAGATGCGCATTCATGGTGTAAGCGCGTCATTCGTACGCGAAGTAAAAGAAGCCGGCTACACCCCGCGCGTGAACAAGCTTATTGAAATGCGTATCCACGGCGTGAGTCCACGCATGTTGAAGGCAACCAAAGGATAGGCTGTATTCAGCACCTGAATACAAATAAGGCCGGCTACCATAGCCGGCCTTATTAATTTTCAGCACCTAGCGGAAAAAGAAACGGGCAAGTAGTACCAGATCCGGCGAGCCGTCATCGACACCAATTCCGAATGCCGGCCTGAGTCGATTGCCGCCGTTTAGCCGGTAGTCCGCGCCAAACGTTAGCAGTGCACTGTCCATGTCTGTCAGAAAGTTGAGTTCTGCAAGAAATTGCAGATCAGGATCTGTTTGCCAGACGAGGCCGCCGGCAAGGCGCAGGGAATAGTCGTAATCATCACCCTGTTCGAGGAATTCGATGCCAAACACACCCGTAATGGCAAGGGTAGGGTTTGTGGCATGACGGAGTGCCCCAAACACCCTGACATCAACGTCCCCCTGTCCAACGTCTTCATCACCTACAGGAAGGGTGAGTCCACCGCCCACGGATATGTCCGTGTTGTTATCTGACGAAATCAGGTACCGGCCCGTAACGCCTATGTCTGAGAGGCCGTTGAGATTGTCACCAAATTCCCGATCCACCGAGATATAAACAAGATCGACGCCCAGTTCAAAAGCCCGGCCAAGCCGAAATCCCAACTGCGCGCCGACATCAAGCACATTGGCGCCGTCGAAGTCGGCATAGTTCAGGCCGGCATCCCCATAAAAGCCGCCAACATGTGAGCCGTCTCTGAAAAAATTTTGAAATGTTCTTGCATCAGGTTGCGCTTCTGCTGTCAATGCAAAACTAAGCAGGATACCGCAATAAAGCAGTCTTTGCATAATTCGAATTATTCCCATTGATGGAAGTGGACTCGCAAGATACGGTAGGTGTGGTAAAGAAGGGGTCCTTTTCTGCAGGATACCTCCATAACCGGGCCATTTTGCGATGCCTTTCTGCTATGGTTCGAATATGAGGAGCTAATCTGCTAAATTGAGTTAATTGACCACCAAACCAGCGCTGGCCCCAGTGATGGCGCCAACCTCGGCGGCCTTGATGGTGTGCAGACCTGCACTACCAGAAACTGGGTGTTGCGGCAGGGCAGGGGCATCGCGACTGGAAGGCTTACCTTAACACCGTTGCTATGGGAGACTAAGTCGGCGTTGACGCACGCGACCGCATTGGCTCCGGACCCTGGTATAACGCGAAAGGCGTTGAAGTTGCCAGCAGCGTTGCCAACCTCCACAGGGATAATAATAACCTGACCAAAGCCACTGTACTTACGGAAATAGGCGATGAAATGAATGGCCGGGGAGATGACCCCAACCGGCATGACATCCTTACAGGCGCTGAGCTTGATGGTACAGCGTTCGACGGGGAAGGAGACAGCACGTGTTCAAACTGGATGATTAACGGCGAAGGAAGCGCGCTGGTAGGACATCACGACCGCACAGGCGGTGGCGATAATCCCACTTCGTGGCATTCAGCCCACGGCTCCCGTGGATGCAGCCAGCAAAACCTGCAAGACACAGGGGGCGATGGCCTTTTCTATTGTTTTGCTGCGGACTGATATGGGTCTGCATACGAATCAACAGCTTTGTTGATATCGCATCGGGGATGTAGGCGCAATCCAGCGCCTGGATCCCCGTTTTTTTGCTCCATTAATTGCCCAGAGCCCGTTACATCACTTATTGCGATACAGCCTGCTGCGTGTACACGGGCGCGAGCCGGAAACAAGAAGATGAGGAGTAATGACAGAGTTCAAACGAAGTATCGAGTTGGGAGACGGTTTCGGACTGCCCCAGGAACAGGTATCCGTCGTGGTGGAGATATTTCTTAACGTTGCCCAGGATTTTCTTCTTGGTGTCATTTTCGAAATAGATAAGCACGTTGCGCATCAGGATAATGTCCATCGCAGGAGTGTAGGCCGGCCATGGTTGTACAAGGTTGGCTGTTTCGAAGGTTACCATGGTGCGTATGGCTTCTTTCACGCGCCATCCTTGCCCATCTTGCTCAAAATATATCAGGAAATTGGCCGGCAAGCCGCGCTCTACTTCAAATTGAGAGTATTGTCCTGCACGTGCTTTTTCGAGAATGGGCGCTGAGATATCAGTTGCATAAATGTAGATGTGCCAGTTTCGCAGTTCAGGGAAGTATTCCCGCAGCATCATGGCGATGCTATACGGCTCCTGTCCACTTGAGCAGGCTGCGCTCCAGATATTCAAGCTACGGGCCTCGCTCCGTGCTTTGATGAGGGCCGGCAGCACCGTGGTACGCAACACATCGAACGGTGCATCATCCCTAAAAAAGAATGTCTCGTGGATGGTAAGGACATTAATGACTTCCTGAATGAGCTGCGGCGTAGGCTGCCATCTCAAACGGATGATAAGTTCATCAATGTTCTGGAGATTCCTTTGCTTCAACACGGGCTTTAGCCGCGCATTGATGAGGTACATTTTCTCTTCATACAGCGAGATTCCACTTTCCCGCTGCACGAGGGTTCTCAGGAATTCAAAATCTTGCGGCTTCATTGTATTCCGGTTGATAGGTATATGACCGAGTGTTGCGTGCTGTCCGTTGGACAATTTCATCACCCATTCGGGCCAGAGGAATCAGCGTATCGGTAAGGCCGGCGCGAGCGACAGCACCAGGCATGCCCCAAACCACAGAACTGGCTTCGTCCTGTGCAATCAGGGTACCGCCGGCGTCCACAATGTGTCGGCTACCTTCCAGACCGTCTTTTCCCATACCTGTTAACATGACTGCAAGGACGTTGGCACCAAAAGCGCGCGCTACCGACCTGAATAAAACGTTTACAGAAGGCCTGCAGCCCACCTCAGGCGTATCTTTGCTTGTACTGATAATAACCTGTCCCATGGCTTTGCGGACTGTCATGTGGAATCCGCCAGCGGCTACCCAAGCCCCCCCTTTGTATAAGACGTCGCCCGGCCGGCATTCCTTTACATCAAGTTCTGAAATCGTATCCAGCCGATCCGCAAGGTTCTTGGTAAACAACGGCGGCATGTGCTGGACAATTACAATCGGAATAGGAAAATCAGCCGGGAAGCTTGGGAAAATTTTGACAAGGGCATCTGGGCCCCCCGTTGATACCCCAATCGCTACGCAGTCGATATGCTTCGGCTTGATATGCGTGTTTGAGCGAGGGCGTAACGATTCGAACCCCTTCTGTACTGCAGGGATTCGGATGTGAGGGGTCTGGATTTGGTGGTGAATGGCCTTGATTTTAGGAACCAGGCTTCTGGCTATCAAGGATTTGCTCTCCTCAAAGTCTCGTGCGCCAGACGGCTTCTCAATAAAATCGGCAGCTCCAAGTTCAAGGGCTTGGATGGTTGAGGCTGCTGCGTTTTCATTGTGCGCCGTAAAAACAATAATTGGTGTTTTGGGCCGCATGTTTTTCATGATGCGCAGGGCATCAATGCCGTCCATGTCTGGCAGGTTGATATCCAGGAGAATGAGGTCTGGATCGAGTTGGTCAACCTTTCGAAGCGCAATCAGGCCATTGGGAGCGGTGCTGGCAACACCTATCTCGGGATCTTCCTCAAGCGCCTTTTTGATGAGCCGGCGTTCCAGTACTGATTCATCGACAATAAGTACCTGAATCATAGTAACGAATCCTCACTGGGATTTAAGGATGAGGGATGTGTACAGCCCCGGGCCAAATAGCAATGGCAGACAGCATCAGCAGCCTGCCATTGCCCCGTGTTCAGCCTAGTATTTGAATTGTGCTACAATGTTTTGTAGCGTATTTGCCATTTTGGTAAGCTCCATCGTGGCGCTGCTGGTATCACTTGCACCACTTGATGTGCTTTCTGCGGCCATGGCCACTTTGGTGATGTTCTCCGCAATCTCAGCGCTGCCTTTGGCTGCTTCGTGCACGTTACGCGCAATTTCAGACGTTGTGCTGGACTGCTCTTCAACCGCCGTAGCAATGGTGCCCTGGAATTCATTGATCTGGCCAATGATACTGCTGATGTGGCTGATGGCCTGCACAGCGCCCTGGGTATCCGTTTGAATGGCTTCGATTTTCTGACTGATTTCTTCCGTCGCCTGTGCAGTTTGCTTGGCTAACTCTTTCACTTCGTTGGCAACAACTGCAAAGCCTTTGCCGGCTTCTCCGGCGCGTGCTGCTTCAATTGTTGCATTGAGTGCAAGCAAGTTGGTCTGCTGGGCAATGGAGGTAATTACTTTGATGACCTTGCCAATTTCAGTACTGCTTTCGCCAAGTTTGGAAACGGTCTGGTTTGTCTGCTCAGCAGCCTGTACTGCTTCATTGGCTACGCGAGAAGCTTCGCCGGCACTGCTTGCAACCGACTTGATGCTGGCTGTCATTTCTTCTGCGCCGGCTGCTACAGTTTGAATATTGCTGCTTACCTGTTCAGCTGCAGCAGCTACCAGGTTGGCTTGTGACGAGGTTTCAGTAGCACTGCCACCCATCGTTTCGCTCACTGCTGAAAGCTGCTCTGATGCGGACGTCAGCATCTGGGCACTGTCATCAATTTTGATAATCGTTTCTTTCAGGTTTTCGATGAACCGTTGCAGGCCTTCACCCATTTTGCCAATAGCATCTTCACCCGATACGCCAACCGCAATGGAGAGATCTCCCCGCGAGGCTGCATCAACAACCTCCAGCATGCTGTCTACGCTTTCTTTCAGGTGAATTTTAGACTGTACCGCGGCTGTTACGTCAGATGCATACTTGACTACTTTGATCGGTTTGCCATTCGGGTCGTAAATCGGGTTATAAGAAGCCTGTATCCATACTTCATTGCCACTGCTGCCAAAGCGCTTGAATTCACCGCTTTGGTAGCGCCCTTGATTCAGGCTGGCCCAGAAGTCTTTGTATTCCTGGCTCTGTGCATAGGCCCGGTCCACAAAGATACGGTGGTGTTTGCCTTGCACTTCGTTCAGCGTATAGCCGAGTGCCTGCAGGAAATTATCGTTGGCCGTGATGATGGTGCCATCGAGTTCAAACTCAATGACTGCCTGCGATTTGTGTATGGCTTCGAGCTGGCCTTCAAAATTGGCACGCGCCATCACCTGCTCGGTGATGTCCGTTGCGTATTTGACAACCTTGTAAGCCTCACCTTCCGGATTATAAATCGGGTTGTAAGAAGCCTGAATCCATACTTCTGCGCCGTCTTTGGCGACGCGCATAAACTCACCAGACTGGTACTCACCGCGTCCGAGCCTGGCCCAGAACGCTTTATACTCAGCACTTGCAGCAAATTCGGATGTAGCAAACATGCTGTGATGCTGTCCCTGTACTTCGCCCAGGGAATAGCCGAGTGTGTTTAGGAAATTATCGTTTGCCGTGAGAATGGTGCCATCGAGTTCAAACTCAATGACTGCCTGCGACTTGTGAATGGCGTCGAGCTGGCCCTCAAAATTGGCACGCGAAGTGACCTGCTCAGTGATGTCAGTGGCGTATTTAACGACCTTGTAGGGTTGGCCCTGTGGGTTGTAGATCGGATTATACGAAGCCTGTATCCATACATTGGATCCGTCTTTTGCAACGCGCATGAACTCTCCTGACTGGTACTCACCGTATCCCAGTTGCTCCCAAAAGGCTTTATACTCAGCGCTGTTGGCCAATTCTGGCGTAGCAAACATGCTGTGATGTTGCCCCTGTACTTCACGCAGCGAATAGCCAAGCGTGTTCAGGAAATTGTCGTTGGCTGTGATGATGGTGCCGTCGAGTTCAAACTCAATGACTGCCTGCGACTTATGAATGGCATCAAGCTGTCCCTGGAAGTTTGCCCGTGCTAGTACCGTCTCCGTGACGTCCGTTGCATACTTGACTACCTTGACAGGCTGGCCTTGTGGATTAAAAACAGGATTGTAAGATGCCTGTATCCAACGCTCCGAGCCGTCTTTTGCAACGCGCATAAACTCGCCGGACTGGTATTCACCACGGCCAAGTAGCTCCCAGAAATTTTTGTATCGCGCACTCTTTGCATGCGCAGGTGTGACAAACATTCTGTGATGTTTGCGTTGGATTTCTTCCAGCGAATAGCCAAGTGTTTTCAGGAAATTTTCATTGGCCGTGATGATGGTACCATCCAATTCGAACTCAATGACTGCCTGTGACTTGTTGATGGCCTCAAGCTGGCTCTTGAAATAAGAGCGCATCGTGACCTGCTCTGTGATCTCGCTCGCATACTTGACAATTTTGAATGGATCGCCGTTTTGGTCAAGTACGGGGTTATAAGAAGCTTGAATCCAGACTTCATTTCCTTTTTTATCAAGCCGCATAAATTCGCCGGCTTGGTATTTCCCTTCACCCAGTGCGTCCCAGAAATCTTTGTAAGCCGCGCTGTAGGCTTCTTCCGGGCTAACAAACATCCGGTGGTGTTGCCCTTGCACTTCTTCAAGGCTGTAGCCCAGTGTGTTTAGGAAGTTAATATTGGCGTGCCGGATGGTGCCATCCAATTCAAATTCAATGACAGCAAAAGACTGATTAATGGCATTGAGTTGCCCTTCATAGTCATCATTCTGCTGCTGGGTAATTGACATCTCGTTTCTGATTTGTCCGAGATGGTCGGTAAGGTCTGTGTCCTGAACCGTTTCAATGCCGCCTAGATCAATGCCAAGCGCGTCAACTGTGTTCAGCAGCGATGCATCGCCAACAGCCTGGATGTCTAGCAAAAAGACGCGGGTAATGATCGACTGGGCCTTTTCGATGAAGTCTTCGTCGTCATACGATTTTTTAAGCTGCTGGAGGGTTAGTGAAAGTAGTTCTGCATAAGATCCCACAAACCACTTGAAAGGCATGTTGTGCTGATCATTTTTAGTGCCCATGTGCAGCCGGCTTTCAAAATATTCGAGCCCCCAGTCTTCGCGAGCGCCAGTAAAACAGCCCGTGAAATAGGCCGTATGTGTGCTTTCCAGCTGCTTCCGCAATTCGGTGGTGCGAATGCTGCGCGCAGCGCTCATGTCATCAAAAATCGCCGTAGTATTCGGAAAGCTGAATTGCCAGTCATACAAATCTTTGATGATCCTTGGACCATTGGTTTTGGCCCAGGGAATCAACTCAATCATAATCGCCTTTTCCTCTTCGCCCAACCGGAGAAATTCCCGCCGCTGTCTGAGGTTGAAGTCGTCTATATGGAATTTGTCATTGAGGTTGTTATGGCCCTGTAGACCACCTGCTTTGATGCCTTGGTCGAGGTTCTTCGACGCAACAGACTCTTTTAGATATTCTAACGTTTGCATGATTGTTCAGGTAAGCACTTTGTAAAAGCTGGTGGAAGGATCAGGCAACAGCCAGTTTGTTTTGGCTGTTGAATCGCTCTGCGAAGAGTTCAAAAGTTCGTTCAGCATCCATGACGAGTAACAGCTGGTTTTCAAGTTTGTAAACGCCACTTATGAGCTCCCGAATATTCTCAATCAGGGTTTCAGGCGGGCTTTCAAAAGCGTGTTCATCAGGCTCAACTACATCTCCGATGTCGTCAACCAAAAAGCTGAGAATATCTTCGTCAGCACGAATCACGACGTTCATGGCTGCTTCGCTGTCTGCCATTGGAGAAAACCCCAACCATGTTCTCAAATCTATCGCAGTTACAACCTGTCCCCTTAAATTGATGAGCCCACGGATAGCCGGCGCCGCAAGCGGCACTTCCGTCATTTCCTGGGGCCGAATGATTTCCTGCACTTTCAAGACATCGATGCCAAAGAGCATATCGTTCAGGTAAAACGTGCAGAATTGCTTCTTAATGTCCATGGATTTCCGGGTTTATTGCTGTAATGGCGCAACTGTGGTCCGTTCAAAGATGCCCGTGTCAACGGTGTCCAGCACTTCTTCAATACTCAGTAGATCTGTTGCCCGATTTTGGATAATGGCTACGCTTTTTACGAAGCCCGAGCGCTCTTGCATCACAATTTGCTCTTCAACGATATCCACAATGGCATCCACCACCATACCGATATTGACCCCATTCTTCTGGCAAACAACCACCTGGAGGCATTCATTGGCATCCGTGTCATTTGGCGCCGGCAAATTGAGCAAGTTGGTCAACCGTATGAGCGGCATCAGATCGCCGCGGTACTGGATAATTTCCTGCCGGCCTGTTTGCTCGATGGCATTTGCGTCAATTTCTTCCAATCTGGAAATCATGGAAAGCGGGATCGCAACTTGACGGTCTTCCGTGACGCGCGCAAGCAGTAAGGTTGTGCGCTCGCTGTCTTCTTTCTGGAATGTGGCTTCTGCGCGCCCTTTAATGTTTTCATTCTGCGACATGACACCACCTTTTCTTGCAAGGCCGGCGACATCAAGAATCAGCGCAATTTTGCCGTCACCCATAATGGTTGCGCCGGCAAATGTCGATTGGTGTTTTAGCAGCTTGGTGAGCGGCTTCACGACCACCTCCTCCGTGTCTACTACCTGTTGAACCACCAGGCCAAAAGGTTGATCTTCCGCTTGCAAAACCACAATATTAATAGCAGTCAACTCATCTTCGTCGTGCTCCTCTGTCTCAGCAGGTTCGCTGGCAAGCTCCAGTTCGCGGTCCAGGTAAACCAGGGGCAGGAGTTTGCCACGAAGTCTGTAAACCGGGGTGTTGTGGATTAACTCAATGTGTGTTTCGATTTGATCGCCTTCCAGCCTGACCAACTCAAGCAGGTTCACCTGAGGGAGGGCAAAGCGTTCATTCTGAACCTTTACGATCAATGCCGGGATGATAGCGAGCGTGAGAGGAATTTTGATTTTGATTGTGGTGCCGGTGCCAAGCTTGCTGTGGATGTCGACCGTGCCACCAATCCGCTCGATATAGGTTTTTACGACATCCATACCGACGCCGCGCCCCGATATGTTGCTAACCTGCTGTGCGGTTGAGAATCCTGATACAAAGATCAGGTTATGTATTTCGCGATCAGACATCCGAGCGCCCTGGGATTCAGAAATCAGCCCGTTCTTGATCGCCTTGTTTTTGATCTTTTCAGGATCAATACCTGCTCCATCATCTGCAATTTCGATGTTTACGTGCCCGCCTTCATGGAAGGCCCGTAACTGTAGTTTTCCCGTCTCTGGCTTGCCGCAGCGTACCCGTTCAGCCGGCAACTCAAGCCCATGGTCAACTGCGTTTCGAATCAGATGGGTCAGCGGGTCTTTGATCGCCTCGATGATCGTTTTATCTAGCTCAGTTTCTTTGCCTTCCATCTCTATCGTGGCCTTCTTGTCACACGATTTGGCCAGGTCATGTACGATCCGGGGGAATTTCTTCCAGATCGTTCCGATGGTTTGCATCCGGGTTTTCATTACACCCTCCTGCAACTCGGTTGTAATCAGGTCGAGGTTTTGGGCCGAGTTGGCAAACGCAGGATTGGAGCCGGTAGAGGTGAACTGTAGAATCTGATTTCGGGTCAGTACCAGTTCACCAACAAGGTTCATCAAGGCATCCAGCAGTTCAACATTTACCCGGATATTGTTATCAGCTAAACTGCGCCTGGACGTTGTGAATTCTGCTGCGCCGTTTTTGGCTTGTTTGGTTGGTTGGGGGGCAGGCGTTTTTACTGGTGCAGTACCAGCTTCTGCTGGCGGCTTTGCGGTTTCTTTTGGCTTTTCTGCTATGTCAGCCGGCACCTCGGTTGCTGATTCTTGCGTGGATGCGTTGTTTTCGCGTAACGCAATATGCGTGTCTATAAGCGCCTGGAAGTCGGTAACTTTCTCTTCTTCCGTTTCAGCGATGTTACCCATCAGTACTTTTGCGGCGTCAACGTGGCCGGCAAGCGCTGTGAGGAATGCTTCCGTGACCGTACATTCGCCGGCCATAAGCGCATCCAGCTTTTTGCGGATGCCTAGCATCACGGAAATGAGCTTTCTGAAGCCCATGATGCTACTGGGACCAACAATGCCTTTTAGTGCTGCCTGTATTTCCCTGATGCGCGGCAAATCGAGCGGTTGACGTGGGAAATCTTCCAGGGCTGCATAAATTGCATCGAGATGTGCGTGGGTTTGCCGTAGGTATGCTGCAAACTCGTCTTCTTCTTCGGGCTCAGCTTCTTCCGAGGGCTCGGCTTCAACTTGAACAGCAACAGCAGGCTCGGCCATTGTTTCTCCGTCTTGCAGGCTAACCAGCGTTTTGACGAGTTCCTGATACGTTTCTTCTCCATCACGGCCTGTGTCTTCAATTGAGTGCAGGACCTCTCGAATGGCGTCGACAAGCTCAAGCAAAGAGCTGGATACATGTTCTGTTGCTTCTACTGTGCCACTACGTAAACAATCGAGCAAGCCTTCTCCGGCGTGAGCAATGGCAACAAGGTTGTCGAAGTCGAGAAAGCCGCCCGTACCTTTAATAGTATGAAGCGCCCGGAAAATGCGGGCAAGCAACTCGGGATCTGAAGCTTCCTTCTCCAGAGACAACAGGTCTTCATCGAGCGAGTCGAGGTACTCAAAACTCTCAATAAGAAACTCTTTTACTAATTCGTCTTGCTCGTCCATATATCCAGCGCTGGTCCTGGTGTGAGCCTGAGGGCCCATGGAATGGTATTGGTGTCAGACTTGGAGCTTCCGGCAGCAGGGTTGCCGCAAGCGGTTGCTGAATGAGATGCCTGATGCGCGCAGGTTCAAAAAATGCGCCATCGGTCTGAACAAGAACTTTGCTGCATCAGGGCCTGCACCTCCCTGGCTTTTTTAGCTTGCGTCCGAAAAGCTTGGCCAGGTGCAGGAAATAGTTGCCGGTCTCCGGATTGGTGCAGCAGTATCCCGTCGATTGATCAGGCTACAACAGCTAACATGGGTATCGGCATTTTTCTCAATTTCATAACCCCAAAATGGGGCGGGAGGGGCGCGTTGCTTAATGAATCAAACGTGTAAATACCCGTTTTTTGATCACTATTCCTTCGAAAATGGGAAAAAAAGGACAAGACCTAAAGATTGTTTTTGCAAAAGTCGATTACTCTAGTACATCCCTCGACTGACCACCGTCAGTTCCGTATTGCAGACCATTTGAACCTTAATGAGCCACTCCTATGAAAGTCCTGGTTGTCGATGACAGTATGGCCATGCGCATGATTGTGATCAAAACCGCAAAGAAGGCGGGGTTGTCCAACTATAAATTTATCCAGGCTGCTGATGGTGAGGAAGCGCTGACTGCCATTCGGGCGAGCAAACCCGACCTCGTCCTCTCGGATTGGAATATGCCCAACATGACCGGTATTGAATTGCTGGAAACGCTTAAGGCGGAAGGCATTAATGTCAAGTTTGGGTTTGTTACTACAGAAGCAACCACCAGCATGCGCCTGCGCGCCCGAAAAGCCGGCGCCCTGTTTCTTGTTGCCAAACCGTTTACCGTTGAGACGTTTGAGCAAGCCTTTTGGGTTGTAATGGACTAAGACACGCAGCTTTCCCCCTTTAAAGCTTTATCCCGACTGATTATGCTACAAGTACTCCCGAATCAAGAAGATATTTATGACATGCTCAGTTTGTTGCTGAGTGACCGGATCGTTGTTGAATACAGCAAAATGCCGATGAACCTGGCTGACAAATATGTAGCCACCTATCTCGACGAAGCAGGTGAGATTGGCGCGTTGTGTTGTTGTGATCCACAGTTTGCTGCATTTGCAGGTGGTTCAATTACCCTTATGCCACCCGACGCAACCAAAGACGCGGCAGACTTCGACGACCTGACTGAAATGATGGTGTCGAATATGTACGAAGTGATGAACATTTGTACCCGCCTCGTTATCAACGATGAAACACCTCACCTGAAACTTACAGAAGTAAAAAAGTTTGAGGAAGTGCAGGAAGCAGTAGCAGCCATCTTAGGTCAAGACAACCGGGGCGACTATACCGTCGATATTCCCAGGTATGGCAAAGGGTCACTGACGTTTTTTGTACGCTAGTCGCGCTTAAGATATCTATAAGAAAGGCCTGTAGCTTCTGCTACAGGCCTTTCTTATATCCTGTTGGTTATGCGTAGCTGGGTTGGGCTTTGTCGATTTGCGTGATGAGCCAGTTACGGAGTGAGCCAATGTTGAGTTCGCCATGCGGGGTATAGGGCTGCTGCGATCGCCAGGCGTTGAAATCGATAATGGATTCGTTTGAGAATCCGTGTTCAGGCATATAGTCCATGATAACAATCTGCGTAGCGCCTGTATCATTTCCATGGTAGTACCCAAGTGTATACAAGATGTAGCGCAACAAAAGCCGGTCAGATTCCCGTCGTGTGTGTACTTCGATATGGGGTCTCGGCGTGTTTTGCTTGAAATATCCAGGAAGCGGCGATATGCCGTGGATCCCCAGTACACTACCGCATAATTCGTCGACAAGTCCCGGCAGAACATCCAGGATATCAAAAATATCTGCCTCACTGAATTTCGGATTGGGCAATAACAGGCGGGGATCGCAAAGCCCATAGGGATTTCCGCTATCACCAATACCGCAAATTTTTGCTAGCATGTTGGCGCTGCGGATGATATTGGCTACAGTCACCGTGATGTTGTCTGCTGCATTGTGATGGTGTGCAACGGCTTTCATGCAGGTAACCGGCAAAAACCATTTCCGGCTGATTACGCCAGAAAGGGTTGCATGGTTAACACCGAAAGCGCTCAGTTCAGCAGCTTGCAGCGGTGTGCTGGATTGTTCAGCATGGGCCATAACATCGCGGTACGCCGTCGCATCGTAGGTATGCAGGGCAATTTTGCCAATATCGTGGATCAGGCCGGCAAAAAAGCAGAGCTGTGTGTGTGATACATTCATCCGCTCCGCAAGCATGCGTGCTGCGATGGCGACGGCAATGTTATGCTTCCAGAAATTGACATCTCCCTTGGGCCAGGTGTTTTTTGTCATCTGGCGGAGAATCCGTGTGATGTAAAGGCCTGTTGAGTCGAGAATATGTTGTTGCCCCAAAACGACAATGGCGCGGTCAAGCGTTTCGACGCGGTTGCGAATCAGGCCGTAAATGGGGGAGTTGGCCATACGAATGACAAGGGCGCTGAGGACGGCGTCGTTTTCGATGACTTGGGCGAGGAGCTTGAAGTCAACAGGCTCTTGCCTTGCCAGATAGAGTACCCGATCTGCAATGGCCGGGAGTGGTTTGATGTGCCGGGTTACCTGGTTAATAAACGTTGTTTTGTTCATGACCTGCTGGAAAGAATTTGTCGCTGATGTGCACCTGCTCGGCGTGGCATTTTTGAGCGAGCGTTGGCAGGTAAAAGACGTTTTTCTACGACCCGCGCGTTACATTAGAACTATCGCAGTGTTCACCCGAAAGTTTAGGGTGTAGCCATGAATCGGTATAATTTAATGCCATCTGCCACAGATAATAACCCAGTACAACACGCATTGACCCGGTTATGGAAGCAACTGGGTACAATAACGCAGTTGTCGTTTAGCGCGCAGTCTGGTAACGGGGCTGCTGGCTGGAATGGCATGGGGAAAGGCAGGGTTGACGTCACGCCGGCTACAGACGTGATCCTTTTCCGGGAAGCCGGTACCTGGCAGACTGCCACCGGTCAAACACTGGCCTTCCGCAATGTATTTCGATGGACGCGCAACCTGCAATTGGGCCATATACAGCTTGAACACTTACGGTATGGCGAAAATCAGCCCGTTTTTTTGTTTGACCTGGTAGGCATTGGCGCTGCTGAATTAACGTCAGCTGAGCCGCATCATTGTGCAGCAGATGTGTACACTGGCCAACTCGTGCTCGAAGCGAACGGATTTACACTGGATTGGTACATTCAGGGGCCGCGAAAAGACGAACACATCCGCTATCAATACAGCTAAAAGTAGGGGCTGTGATGCAGAAACGCATTGGAAGCGTCGGCGCTAGGCTTTAACAGCCAACTTATGCTTTTTGACAAGCTCCATAATGGCGTTGTGTGTTTCTAATCCGGTCCAGTGCTGGGGCCTAAACTTTTCAAATTTGGGGCCCATGTAAGAGGCGGGTTTGTATTCGGGCCATTTAATAAGCTTCATGCCCCATGCTGGAAAGTCACGCGCACCTATTTCTACAAAATCAACCAACACAGCTTCACTGTGGCGAAAGTCCTGGCTGATTCTTAAAAAGGTATGCGTGAGATTTTCTCTGCTACCTTCGAGGATCTGGAGGAATTGGCCTTCACTGTAGAGCAGGACACCCGTAATTTCGTTGACAAGGTTGTGTTTTTCGGCTGAAAGCAGGATTTGTTTGAGTTGCTGGTAGCCGAGGCCAGGTTTGGCCGTGCTGTGGTAGATCAGACGATAGAGCATGTTATTGCGGGGAAAATGGTTGTTCTTGCCAGTATCGTCCAAAGGTATAGTCATATTAATAGGGTCGACCTATTTTCATTGGCTAAGGAAAGGTCAATACTTATCACAATAAAGAAGGACGTACAATGTCTCTCCCTGTAATTGATATTCAACCTCTCCTGACACACAGCGCGGGGGTAACGCAGGTTGCAAAGCAAATCCGGACTGCGTGTACAACGGCCGGCTTTTTTTACGTCAGCGGTCACGGGGTTGACCACGCGCTGCAGCAGGCCTTGGAGACACAGGCCCGTTTATTTTTTGAGCGGGACGCCGACCAGAAATTGGCTGTTGCTATGCCGCTGGGAGGCAAGGCATGGCGTGGGTATTTTAAAGTAGGAGATGAGCTGACGTCGGGTAAACCAGACCTGAAAGAAGGCTATTATTTTGGAGAAGAGCTGGGCGCAAACGATCCACGTGTTCGCGCCGGATTGCCGATGCACGGCCCCAACCTGTTTCCTGGAGATATGCCGGCGCTCAAATCCGCCGTATTGGCTTATATCGAGGCGATGACGCAGTTAGGACACGCCCTGATGGAGGGGATTTCGCTAAGCCTGGGCTTGCCGGCTGGTTACTTACATGAAGCCTACACCCGGCAGCCCCTCACCCTGTTTCGGATTTTTCATTACCCGGCACCTGCCGCGCCCAACACTAACACGCAATGGGGCGTGGGAGAGCATACAGATTATGGGGTACTGACCCTGCTCAAACAGGATGATGCGGGCGGATTACAGGTAAAAGGCCCTGCTGGCTGGATAGATGCGCCACCTACAGCGCCAAACACCTGCACCCCGATTCGTTCAAGCGCATTTCTCAGCATCTTTTCATGGCGTGCGCTGCCAACCCGGTTCAGTATCACACCGGAAAAC